>NZ_BPQM01000067.1 GCF_022179245.1 Methylobacterium gregans | reverse complement strand
AGGGGGGCGGAAATTCCTGGCGAGCCCCGTGCGGGTCTGGGGGCTCGACAGGAATTTCCGCCCCCCTATACCTCGCGCATCGGACCGGTGAGCGGAGTGTGGCGATGCAGGTTCTGGCGGACCCGAAGGATCTCGGCCTCTGTCCCGAGCGGCTGGAGCGCGTCGACGGCTGGATGCGCGGGCTCGTCGCGGAGGGGCGCCTTGCCGGTCTCTCGGTCTCGGTGATGCGGCGCGGGCAGCTCGCCTTCGCGCGCGCCCACGGCCTCGCCGACATGAAGCGGGGAACCCCCTTCGGCCTCGACACCGTGACGCGCATCTACTCGATGACCAAGCCGCTCACCTCCGTCGCGGTGATGCAGCTCTACGAGGAGGGCCGCTTCCAGCTCGACGATCCGGTGGCGCGCTTCCTGCCGGAATTCTCCGACCTGCGGGTCGCCACGGGGGGCAACCGGGCCAAGCTCGAGACCGAGCCGGCGCGCCGGCCGATCACGATCCGCGACCTCCTCACCCACACGGCCGGTCTGACCTACGGCTTCATGGAGGCGACGCTGGTGGACGCGCTCTACCGCCAGCAGGGCGCCGACTACCTGCGCGTCGATTCCACCCTCGCCGAGGTGACCCGGACCGTCGCCGGCCTGCCGCTCCTCGCCCAGCCCGGCACGGCCTGGAACTACAGCGTCGCCACCGACGTGCTCGGACGCCTCGTCGAGGTGATCTCGGGCCAGGATTTCGCCGATCACCTGCGCGCGCGCGTGATCCGCCCGCTCGGCATGCACGACACCGACTTCCACGTCCGGCCGGAGAACCAGGGGCGCTTTGCGGCCTGCTACGTCTACGACCGCGAGCGTCGGCTGACCCAGTACGACGACGCGGTCGAGACGGTCTTCGCCAGACAACCCGCCATCGCGTCCGGTGGGGGCGGGCTCGTCTCGACGGCCGCCGACTACCTGCGCTTCTGCCGCTTCATCCTGAACGGGGGCGCGCTCGACGGTGTCCGGCTCCTCGGGCGAAAGACCGTGGACCTGATGACCACGAACCATCTCCGCGGCGATCTCGCCGCCATGGGCACCCCGCGCTTCGCCGAGACGTCCTATGACGGAATCGGCTTCGGGCTCGGCTTCTCGGTGATGCTCGATCCGGCCCGCGCCCAGATCCTCGGCTCGCCAGGCGAGGTCGCCTGGGGCGGTCTCGCCTCGACGGCCTTCTGGATCGACCCCACCGAGGAAATGGCGGTGGTGCTGCTCACCCAACTCATCCCCTCCTCTGCCCTGCCGATCCGCAAGCAGCTGCGGGTGATGACCTACGCCGCCCTGCTGGACTGAGGGCGGAACAGGGCCTGCAACGGGGCGTTCAGGGCGGAGTGCCCCGACGCGGCAGGAGACGGTGACGGTGGAAGGCGGGGCAAGGGTGCGGACCGGGCCGGTGCCGTACGAGAGCGAGGCGCTGTGGCGCAGTCTCTTCGAGCGGGTGCACGAGGGCCTGCTCATCGGCGAGGTCGTGCGCGACGCGCACGGCGCCGTGACCGACTGGCGCTACCTCGACGTCAATCCTGCCTGGGAGAAGCTCGTCGGGATTCCGCGCGAGCGCGCCGTGGGGCGCACCCTCCGCGAGCTCATCCCGGGCGTCGAGGATGTCTGGATCGCGGATATCGCCCGCGCCGTGGGCGAGACCGTGACCGTCACCTTCTCGCGGCGCGTCGACATGTTCGACCGTTGGTACGAGGGCCACGCCATCCCTCTCGGGGGCGACCGCTTCGCCGTTCTGTTCCCGGAATCCACCGCGCGCCGCGCCGCCGAGACCCGGCTCGCCGAGAGCGAGGCGCGCTTTCGCAACATGGCCGACCACGCCCCCGTGATGATGTGGGTGACCGACCCCGGCGGGGCCTGCACCTACCTCAACAGGAGCTGGTACGCGTACACGGGTCAGAGCGAGGCGGAGGGGCTGGGCCTCGGCTGGCTCGACGCGGTGCATCCGGACGATCGCGGCTGGTCGGGCGAGGCCTTTCTTGCCGCCAACGTCCGGCGGACGCCGTTCCGGCTCGAATACCGTCTGCGTGGGGCGGACGGGCGCTACCGCTGGTTCATCGACGCCGCCGAGCCGAGGCTCGCCGAGGATGGGAGCTTCCTGGGCTATATCGGCTCGGTCGCCGACATCCACGACCGCAAGGCCACCGAGCAGCGCCTGGTCGACACGACCCGGCGCCTCGATGCCATCCTCAACAACACCACGCAGGCGATCTTCCTGATGGATGAGCGCCAACACTGCGCCTACATGAACCGGGCGGCCGAGCGGCTCACCGGCTACAGCCTCTCGGAGACCGCGGGGCGTGCGCTCCATGACGTGGTGCACCATACCCGGCCGGACGGCTCGCCCTACCCGCTCTGCGAGTGCCCGATCGATCAGGCCTTTCCGGAGAACAACCAGGAGCAGGGCGAGGAGGTCTTCGTCCACCGGGACGGCTCGTTCTACCCCGTCGCCTTTACGGCGAGTCCGATCCGCGACGAGAGCGGCCGGCCGATCGGCACGGTGATCGAGGCGCGCAACATCGAGGCGGAGCTGCGCGACAAGGCGGCGCTGGAGGCCTTCAACGCAACGCTGGAACGGCGGGTCGCCGAGGAGATTGCCGCCCGCGAGAACGCCGAGGAGGCCCTGCGCCAGTCGCAGAAGATGGAGGCGGTGGGCCAGCTCACCGGCGGCCTCGCGCACGACTTCAACAACCTGCTCACCGGCATCACCGGCTCGCTCGAACTCCTGCAGACCCGCATGGGCCAGGGCCGGATGACCGATCTCGATCGCTACATCAACGCCGCCCAAGGGGCGGCGCGGCGGGCGGCGGCGCTGACACACCGCCTGCTCGCCTTCTCGCGCCGCCAGACGCTCGACCCCAAGCCCACGGATGTGAACCGATTGGTGGCCGGCATGGAGGAGCTGATCCGCCGCACCATCGGGCCGGCAGTGACCCTTGAGGTGGTCGGCGCCCCGAGCCTGTGGTCGGCGCTGGTCGATCCGAGCCAGCTCGAGAACGCGCTCCTGAACCTCTGCATCAACGCCCGGGACGCCATGCCGGAGGGCGGGCGCATCACCATCGAGACTGCCAACCGCTGGCTCGATCACCGCGCCGCCCGGGAGCGCGACTTGGAGCCGGGCCAGTATCTCTCGCTCTGCGTGACCGATACGGGCACCGGCATGACACCGGAGGTGATCGCCAAGGCCTTCGATCCCTTCTTCACCACGAAGCCGATCGGCCAGGGAACGGGGCTCGGCCTCTCGATGATCTACGGCTTCGTGCGCCAGTCCGGCGGCCAGGTCCGGATCTACTCGGAGCTTGGCCAGGGCACCACGATGTGCCTCTACCTGCCGCGCCACCACGGGGAGGCGGAGGGCACCGAGACCCTGCCGGATCTCGCCTCCGCGCCGCGCGCGGAGCAGGGCGAGACGGTTCTGGTCGTCGACGACGAGCCCTCCGTGCGCATGCTGGTGACGGAGGTTCTGGAGGACCTCGGCTACACCGCCATCGAGGCCGCCGACGGCCCGTCCGGCCTGCGCCTGCTCCAGTCCGACGTGCGCATCGACCTGCTCGTAACCGATGTCGGGCTGCCGGGCGGCATGAACGGCCGGCAGGTGGCGGACGCGGCCCGCGTCAGCCGACCGGGGCTGAAGGTGCTGTTCATCACCGGCTACGCCGAGAACGCCGCGGTCGGCAACGGCCATCTGGAGCCCGGCATGGCGGTGCTCACCAAGCCCTTCGTGATGGAGACGCTGGCGAGCCGCATCCGCGAGATGATCGAGGCGCGATGATCGCGGGTTCACCCGTGCGGCGGGAACGTGATGCTCCTGCGCCGTGTCCGAAGACGGTTTTGGAGCCGTGGCCGGTGGTGTAGGAGCGGAATCTCGCCGGACCGTGACCGCGGCCCGGCCCGTTAGCTGAATCGAGGCGCGCGACCGTGCAGAACCCTGATGGCGACGCCCTGCCCGTATCCACGGGCGTGGCCGGTCTCGATTACCTCCTGCGCGGCGGCTACGCCCGCAACCGGGCTCATCTGGTCGAGGGGCGGCCCGGCTCCGGCAAGACGACGCTCGCCATGCAGTTCCTGCTCGATGGGGCGCGGCGGGGCGAGCGCTGCCTCTACATCACCCTGACGGAGAGCCGGCGCGAGCTCCTGAACATCGCCGCGCGGCACGGCTGGACGCTCGACGGCATCGAGATCGTCGAGTTGGTGCCGCCCGAACTCAGCCTCGACCCGCGCCAGCAGCAGAGCCTCGTCCACGCATCCGACCTCGAACTCGGCGAGACCGTGCATCTCGCGATGGCCGAGATCGAGCGGGCCAAGCCCGACCGCCTGGTCTTCGACAGCCTCTCGGAGATCCGCCTGCTCTCGGAGGGCTCGCTGCGCTACCGGCGGCAGGTGCACGCGCTGCGCAGCTTCCTGCTGATCCAGGACACCACCGCGATCCTGCTCGACGACCTCACGGCGGAGGTCGACGATCTCAACCTGCACAGCCTCAGCCACGCCGTGCTCCGCCTGGAGCACCTCGCGCCGCTCTACGGTGCCGAGCGCCGCCGGCTGCGGGTGATCAAGATGCGGGGCACCGCTTTCCGGGGCGGCTTCCACGACTACGTCATCCGCCGGGGCGGCCTCACGATCTATCCCCGCCTCGTGGCCGCCGACCACCGGAGCACCTTCGCGGAGGCGCGGGTCGGCAGCGGCAACGCCGCTCTCGACGCCCTGCTCGGGGGCGGTCTCGACCGCGGCACCAGCACCATGCTGATCGGCCCCTCGGGAGTCGGCAAGTCCACCGTCGCGGCGGCCTATGTCATGGCGGCGCTAAACCGCGGCGAGCGCGTCCTGATGCTCGCCTTCGACGAGACGACGGGGGTGCTCATGCGGCGCTGCCGCGGGCTCGGCATGGACCTCGCACCCCACGTCGCCAGCGGCCAGCTGCGCATCGAGCAGATCGATCCCGCGGAGATCTCGCCGGGCGAGATGGCGGCCCGGATCCAGGACGCCGTCGAGCGCCAGGGTGCCGGCATCGTGGTGATCGACTCGCTCACGGGCTACCACAACGCCATGCCGGAGGAGCGATTCCTGCTCCTGCAGATGCACGAGATCCTGACCTACCTGAACCAGCAGGGCGTGGTGACGCTTCTCATCCTTGCCCAGCACGGGATGTTGGGCACCATGAAGGCGGCTGTCGACCTGACCTATCTGAGCGACACGATCCTGCTGTTCCGCGCCTTCGAGGCGGCCGGCGAGCTGCGCCGCGCGATCTCGGTGGCCAAGAAGCGCACGGGCGGGCACGAGGCGACGATCCGGGAGTTGCGGATCGATGCCAACGGTATCGCGGTCGGCGAGCCCCTGCGGCGCTTCCGCGGGATCATGACCGGGGTGCCGACCTTCGACGGCGAGGCCGAGACGCTCCTGCCCGACCACGATGCCGATGCCTGAATCCGCCCTGCCGGTCCTGATCCTAGCACCCCAGGGCCGCGACGCGGAGGTCGCGGCCTCCATCCTGGACGAGGCTGGGATCGGGACCCGAACCTGCGCGACGCTGCCGGAACTGGTGGAGGCGCTCGATGGCGCCACCTGCGCCGTCGTCACCGAGGAGGCGCTGCTGGCGGCGAACCGCCAGGTCCTGGCCGACTGGATCGCGCGCCAGCCGCCCTGGTCGGACTTCCCCTTCATCCTGCTGACGATGCGCCGGGGCGAGCCCGACGGCCGGCTCGCCGAGGCGCTCGGCAACGTCAACTCCCTGGAACGCCCCTTCCACCCGGCCACGCTCGTGATGGCCGCCCGTTTCGCAGCGCGCGCGCGACGGCGTCAGCACGAGGCACGGGCGCATCTGGAGGAGCGCGAGCGCACCGCCGAGCGTCAGGCCCTGCTGATCCGCGAACTGCACCACCGGGTGAAGAACACGCTGGCCACCGTGCAGGGACTGCTCGGCGCCTCGGCGCGGGCGGCCACCAGCGTGGACGCCTTCTACAACGCCTTCTCCGCGCGCATCATCTCGCTCGCCAAAACCCATAATCTGCTGACCGAGGATTACTGGCAGCAGGCCTCCCTGCGGGAGATGCTGGTCAACGAACTCGGTCCCTACGACGACGAGGAGGGCAGGCGCATCCGCCTCGATGGCCCGGCAGTCGAGCTGATCGGCGATCTCGCAGTGCCGACCGGCATGGCGATCCACGAGCTCACCACCAACGCAGCCAAGCACGGGGCCCTGTCGCTCCCGGAGGGCCGCGTCGCCGTGGTCTGGGAGGTAAGGCGCACGCAGGCCGGGCGGGAACTGCTCCTCGACTGGCGCGAGAGCGGCGGACCGGCGGTGGGGGAGCCCACCCGCAAAGGGTTCGGCTCGACGCTGCTCCAGCGGGTGCTGAAGGTCCAGTGCGGGGCCGAGATCGCGTTCGCCTACGAGCCAGCGGGGCTGCACTTCCACATGGCGGTGCCCCTGCCGGATCAGCGCACCGTGCCGGCCTACGACGGCTGAACCGGCCTCAGATCAGGGCCGCCGCGACGGCCAGCAGACCCACCAGAATGCCGGCGATGCCGGATCCTGCAAGTAGCGCGGCGCGCAACCGCCCGGGCCGATGATTGTCGTTGCAGGCTAAGGGCAGCGCGCTGGGGAAGCGGCGCCATTTGCGCGCGAAGGAGGGCGCGTCCTGCAGGGCGCCGGGCCTGGGTGCGTCGGGCTGATGGCGGCAGGACATGGACCGTTCGACCGGTGCGAGGCGCCCCTTCGAGACAGTGCAGCATAGCACGGGCGCGGGCGGGCACCACAGCGGTTGCCCGTCCGCGCGATCGCACCCGAGAGGATGACTCCCTTCGGAAGCTTACTCGGCGGCCTTCGGGGCCGCAGCGGGCTTCGCGGCCGGCTTCGGCGCGGCCGGCGCCGCGGTCGAGCCCGTGGCGGCAGCCTTGGCGGGCAGCCATTCGGGATCGGAACGGGGGCCGCCGGGACCGTTGGTCGGACCCGTGAGCTGGCCGGGCAGCACGTCGCTGACCTTGTTCCAGGTCTGGGACTTGCACAGGAAGGCGATGAGGCAGCCGCGCACGGTCAGTTCGCCCGGCGCCTCGCTCCAGATGGTGACATCGTAGGACTTGCCGTCCTCCGAGTTGTAGATCCGGCCCTCGTAGCGGGCATCGGCGTTCGGCTTCAGGCCGAGGATGAGCTGGTGGCCGAGCGAGGCGCGCGCCTGCTTCTTCGGGTCGGGGTTCTTGAAGTCGACCCGGGGCTGGCCCTTGTCGTTCAGGGGCACCTTCAGCCAGACGACGTAGCCGCAGAGGTTCTTCTCGGCCGGGCCGCACTTCTCCATCCGGATCCGGGCGCGCCCGTCCTCGGTCAGGAAGGTGCCGGTCGCATCGGCCGGGGTCGCGGCGTGGCCCGCGCCCGTCAGGCCCACCAGCAGCGCGGCCGGGAGCGCCGCGCGCCGGAGGCCGGCCCGCACTGCACCGGCCGCGATCAGTCGAAACGTCATGCCATACTCCCAAGCGAAGCGGGCCGCGCCCCTCCGGCCCCGCTCGTCCGCACAGTCTCGGCAGGTCCGCATCCCCTGATTGTGGGGTGGGCCGCCTGTCGGGGTCCGCAATCCGCCCCGATGTTGACCGCATCATGACGTCCGGTGAGATCTCCTCGCCGATCCGGCGTTTCGCCGCGACCGCATCCCTGGCCTCATCCAGCCCTCATCCCGCTCTCACCCCCCTCGCGTCCATGATCGTCCGCCCGCGCCCGAACCTCCTCGCCATCCTGTTCACCCTGCGGGGCTCGATCCTGCCGCAGGTCGCGCCGACCGTGCTGGGTCTGGCGGCCTTCGCCTGCCTCGTGGTGGCCGCGGAGCAGCGCTGGCCGGAGGCCTTTCCGGTCACCGCCGGCATCGGCCCGTTCACGCTGATCGGCCTCGCGCTCTCGATCTTCCTGAGCTTCCGCAACAATGCCTGCTACGAGCGCTGGTGGGAGGCCCGCAAGCTCTGGGGCGGCCTGATCGTGGAGGCGCGCGGTCTCGCCCGCACGCTGAACGCGCTCCTGCCCGGACCCGGCGAGGACGCGCTGCGGCGGACGGCCCTGCGCCGCGTGGCGGGCTTCACGCACGGCCTGCACGCGCGCCTGCGCGAGGCCGACGAGGCCGCCGCGGTCCTGCCCTGGCTGCCGCCGGGCACGGAGGCGGGCACCCTCTGCCCGACCGACGCGGCGCTCACGGGCCTGTCCGCGGACTTGGCGGAGGGGATGCGCCAAGGCGCCCTCAGCGACGTCCTGTTCGGCATCTTGGAGCGGAAGATCGCCGACCTGTCGGCGATCCAGGCGGCCTGCGAGCGGATCCGCACGACGCCCCTGCCCTTCGCCTACACGCTGCTGCTCTATCGCACCGCCTGGCTCTACTGCCTGTTCCTGCCCGTCGGTCTCTCGGGCTCCCTCGGCTGGGCGACGCCGGCCGCGGTCGCCCTCGTGGCCTACACCTTCTTCGGCCTCGACGCGCTGGGCGACGAGCTGGAGGAACCCTTCGGGACCGACCCGAACGATCTGCCTCTCGACGCGATGCTGCGCACGGTCGAAGCGATCGTGCTCGACGCGCTCGGCGAGCCCGTGCCCGAGCCGCTGAGGCCCGAGAACTTCCTGCTGCGCTGAACGGCCGCCGCGCGGCGCGCTAGACCCGGCTCGGCGGTCCGTCCGATCCCGGGCCGAGGGCGCGCTGCATCAGCAGGGTGTCGAGCCAGCGCCCGTGCTTGTAGCCGACCGCCGGCAGACATCCCGCGGGCACGAAGCCCGCACCCGTGTGGAGGGCTACTGAGGCCTCGGAGCCCGGGTGCGCGATCACGGCCACGAGCCGGCGCGCATCGATGGCCTCGCAGGCCGGAATGAGCGCGTCGAGCAGGGCCCGTCCGATCCCGAGTCCCCGGGCCTCCGACGCGACGTAGACGGAAGTCTCGAGGGTCGAGCGGTAGGCCGCGCGCGTCCGGTAGAGGCCCGCATAGGCGTAGCCGACGACACCGTTCCCGCCTTCGGCCACGAGCCACGGCAGCCCCGCCGCGACGAGGTCCGACCAGCGACGCGCCATCTCTGCCTCGGAGGGCGGCTCGGTCTCGAAGGTCGCTGTACCGTTCAGCACGGCCTCCGTGTAGATCCGGGCGATCGCGGGAATATCCTCCGCGCCCGCCGCGCGCAGCATCGGCGTCATGCATCCACGCTACGACCAGAGCGGGTCCGCCGGCAACGCAGGATGCGCGCTCAGCGCGGTCATGCGCCCACCCGCACCCGCGTCCGGGCATGCCTCGATCCGCTCGCGCGCTTCATGGCCCCTCCACAGGTGCCCCAAACGCGGAGAGGGGCCGGCGCGCGAGCGCCGGCCCCTCCCAGGCGTTCCCTCGAGGAAGGTCGCTTACTCAGCCGCAGTCACGTCGGCGGTGAAGTGACCGCACCAGTCCTGTGAGGCGACGACCGGCCACAAGCCCTTCGACTCCGGGGCCGGCTGGCTGACCGGCGGGTTGAAGCGGCACAGGCCCTCGTCGCCCGAGGCCTGGGCACCGTTGAGCTTGTGGTCGTCGAAGAAGCGGCAGCTCTCGCAGGACGCGTTGGTACCGGCCATGGTCAGATCTCCGTTCGTGCTGGTCCGTGTCGGAGGCTGGCGGGCTGTCCAGCCCGGCACCGCCGTTGCGAGTTCTTAATTAGAACAACTCAAAAGAAGGGTCAATGGGCTGGCAGCCACGAACGGGCGACGCGAGGCCGCGGCCAGGGTTTATCCCCGGCTCACCCTGTGCTGATGTGTGACCCTGAGCGCCAAGACGGTCTCCGGCCGATTCGCTGGTTCGCTCTTCCCGGAACCATGCCCAGGACCCGCCCTGTTCCGTTTGATCTACAAGAGCGCGGCGCGCCACGAGACGGAGGAGATGTTCCAGCCCTCCAACCTGCCGGCGATCCTGGAGTCTTCGCGCCGACGAAACGGCGAGGACGGTCTCTCGGGCGTCCTCGTCTACACGGGGACTGGGTTCCTGCAGGTGCTGGAGGGGAACCGCGCCGAGGTCCTCGGCGTGTTCGAGCGCCTGCTCATCGACCGACGGCACCGCAGCGTCTCGGTGATCGAGATGGGTGAGATCGAACGGCGCTCGTTCGGCGGTTGGACGATGGGCTTCCTGGGCGCCTCGCCGGAGATCGATGCGCGGCTCGAGGCCGCGATCGGACCGGTCTCGGGTCTCGATCGCGATCCCGTCCGCCGAGTCGAGCTTCTGCGTGCCACCCTGCTCCTGCTCGTGGACGCGCCGATCAGCCTGCTCTGGCGCGAGGGCCTGACCTGATTCGAGAGGCGGAACGAAGTTTTGCCGGAACGGAGCCGGCGTCGCCCGGTTCCTCCGGTACGGCACGTCGGCGTGCCGGACGCTCCGAGCGTTTCCTCCCGAACTCGGGCCGCCCGCGGGGCGGCTCTTTTTTTGCCCGTTCAGGCGCCCAGGCGCCCCTCCTCCACCGCGTGGCAGGCCACGCCGTCGATGAGTTTCGGCACCTCGGCCCGGCAGCGGTTGTTCGCGTGCGGGCAGCGCGGGTTGAAGGTGCAGCCTGAAGGCGGGTCGATCGGGTTGGGGATCTCGCCGGAAACGGGCGTTCGGGCTCGGCCGATGTGGGCGAGGTCCGGCACCGCGTCGAGCAGCATGCGGGTGTAGGGATGGCGCGGGCGGCCGAAGATCGTGGCCTTGTCGCCGACCTCGACGAGGCGGCCGAGATACATCACGCCGATCCGCGTCGCCATGTGGCGCACCACGGCGAGGTTGTGGCTGATGAACAGGTAGGTCAGCCCGAGCCTGTCCTGAAGGTCGCGCATCAGGTTCAGGATCTGGGCCTGCACCGAGACGTCGAGGGCCGAGGTCGGCTCGTCGCCGACCAGGAACTCGGCTTGGCTCGCCAGCGCCCGCGCGATGGCGACGCGCTGGCGCTGGCCGCCCGAGAATTCGTGCGGGTATTTCCGCGCGTCGTCCGGGTGCAGGCCGACGAGGCGCAAGAGCTCGCCGACCCGCTCGCGGATCGCCGCCTCGCCCTGGATCAGGTTGAAGGCGCGGATCGGCTCGGCGATGATCGCGCCGACGCGCCAGCGCGGGTTCATCGAGGCGTAGGGATCCTGGAAGATCATCTGGATCCGGGCGCGCAGGCGCCGCCGCGCCGCTGCCTGGCGCGGGTCGGTCATCGAGATGTCTGCGATGCGCACTTCGCCCGCGGACGGGGGCAGCAGGCCCACCACCATGCGGGCGACCGTCGACTTGCCGGAGCCGGACTCGCCCACCAGCGCGAAGGTCTCGCCGCGCCGGATCGTGAAGCCGACACCGTCCACCGCCTTGAGGGTCTGGCGGGGCGCCCGCTCGATCACCCTGTTGAGCCAGGGCTTCGACACGTCGAAGACCCGGCGCAGATCCTCGACCTCGACATAGGCGCCCGCGCTCATGCGGCTTCTCCGCGCTCATCGTAGAGGTGGCAGGCGACCCGCGTCCGGTCGACCGGGAGCGGCTCGGGCCGCTCGGCCCGGCAGCGTCCGAACACGTTCGGACAGCGCGGGTTGAAGGCGCAGCCCGGCGGGATTGCGGTGAGCCGCGGCATCGCGCCCGGGATCTGGGTCAGGCGCTCGGCGGTGTCGCTCAGTGTCGGGATCGCGCCCATCAGGCCGCGGGCGTAGGGGTGATGGGGCGCCCGCACCACGCTCTCCACGGGGCCGATCTCGGCGACCCGGCCCGAATACATCACGGCGACCCGGTCGGCGGCCTCGGCGATCACCCCCATGTCGTGGGTCACCAGCATCACGGCGGTGCCGCGCTCGCGGCAGAGGCGCTTGAGGAGCGTGATCACCTGCGCCTGGACCGAGACGTCGAGCGCCGTCGTCGGCTCGTCGGCGATGATCAGCTCGGGCTCGGCCGCGAGCGCCAGCGCGATCACCACGCGCTGGCGCATGCCGCCCGAGAACTCGTGCGGGTAACCGTCGATGCGCCGCTCGGGGGCCGGGATGCCCACCTCGGTGAGGAGGTCGATCGCCCGTGCCCTGGCGGCCTTCGCGGACAGGTCGGTGTGGGTGCGGATCGTCTCCACGATCTGCTCGCCGACCCGGTAGAGCGGGTCGAGAGAGGTCAGCGGATCCTGGAAGATCATGCCGATGCGCCGCCCTCGCACCCTGCGCATCTTCTCCGGCGTCAGGTTGTCGATGCGCTCGCCGCGTAACCGGATCTCGCCCCCGGCGATGCGGCCGGGCGGGTCGATCAACCCGATGACGGCCGAGCCCGTCACCGACTTGCCGGCCCCGGACTCGCCCACCACGCCCAGGATCTCGCCCCGGGCGATGTCGAAGGAGACGCCGTCGATGGCGGTGAGCGTGCCTCGGCGCGTCTCGAAGACGACGCGCAGGTCGCGCACGGAGAGGACGGTGTCGCTCATTGCAGCTTCGGGTTCAGCGCGTCGCGCAGCCAGTCGCCCAGCAGGTTGATGGCGATGACGAGGCCCGCCAGCGCGATGCCGGGAAAGGCCACCACCCACCACTCGCCTGAGAACAGGAACTTGTTGCCGATGCGGATGAGGGTGCCGAGCGAGGGCATCGTCTCGGGCAAGCCCGTGCCGAGGAACGACAGGGTCGCCTCGGTGATGATCGCGAGCGCGAGGTTGATGGTGGCGATGACGAAGACCGGACCGGTGACGTTGGGCAGCACGTGGCGGACCATGATCACCGGCGTCGACAGGCCGATCAGGCGAGCCGCCTGCACGTAGTCCTTGCCGCGCTCCACCATCACGGAGGAGCGCACGGTGCGGGCGTACTGCACCCAGAACGACAGCCCGATCGACACCACGATGAGGAGGATCGTGGCGTTCGTGTCGAGCGCGCCGCCGAAGGAGGCCTTGGCGACGCCGTCGACCACCAGCGCGATCAGGATCGCCGGGAAGGTCAGCTGCACGTCGGCGACGCGCATGATGATCGTGTCGAGGAGGCCGCCCACGTAGCCCGCGACGAGCCCGAGCCCGATGCCGAGCGTGCCGGAGACCAGCACGCCGAGCATCCCGACGATCAGCGAGAGGCGCAGCCCGTAGAGTACCGCCGAGAGCACGTCGCGGCCCTGGTCGTCGGTGCCGAGGAGGAAGGGCGCCTGCCCCTCCGCCTTCCAGATGGGCGGCAGGTTCGAGTTGAGCAGGTCGAGCTGGGCCGGGTCGTAGGGGTTCTGGGGCACGATCCAGGGGGCGGCGAAAGCCAGCGCGAACATCAGCACGGTCGCCACGAAGGCGGCCATCGCCGTCTTCGAGCGGCGGAAGCTCGCCCAGAGATCGGAATCGAGGAAGCGCGCCAGCCGCGACCCTGTGGGCTGCCGGATTTCCGGGACCTCGGCGGCATCGTCCATCGCGGCACTCATGCGGCGCGCCCCACGCTGGTGCGGAGCCTGGGATCGACCACGGTGTAGAGGAGGTCGACCACGAGGTTGATGGTGACGAAGATCGCCGCGACCAGCAGCAGGTAGGCCGACATGATCGGGATATCGACGTTCTGCACCGCCTGCACGAACAGGAGGCCCATGCCCGGCCACTGGAACACCGTCTCGGTGATGATCGAGAAGGCGATGACCGAGCCGAGCTGGAGCCCCGCGATGGTGATGACGGGCACGAGCGTATTCTTCAGCGCGTGGCCGAAATGGATGGCGCGGGTGGTCAGCCCCCGGGCGCGGGCGAAGCGGATGTAGTCGGTGCGCAGCACCTCGAGCATCTCGGCCCGGACGAGGCGCATGATCAGGGTCATCTGGTAGAGGCCGAGGGTGACCGAGGGGAGGATCAGGGCCTTCAGCCCCGAGACGGTGAGGAAGCCCGTGGTCCAGCCCCCGATCCGCACGGTGTCGCCGCGCCCGTAGGAGGGCAGCCAGCCGAGCGTGACCGAGAACAGGAAGATCAGCAGGATGCCGATCAGGAAGGTCGGCAGCGAGACGCCGATGAGCGAGACCGCCTGGAACAGCTTGGCGAGGACGGTGTCCCGTTTCAGCGCGCAGTAGACCCCCATCAGGATGCCGACGCCGAGCGCGAAGAGCGTGGCGCAGAAGGCGAGTTCCAGCGTCGCCGGGATGCGCTCGGCCAGGAGCGCGGTCACCGGCTGCCGGAACTGGTAGGAGATGCCGAAATCGCCCCGTAGCACGTTGCCGGCGTAGCGGCCGAACTGCACCAGCATCGGGTCGTCGAGGCCCAGGCTCTTGCGGATCGCGGCCCGCTCGGAGACGGGTGTGTCGGGACCGACGATCTGGTTCACGGGGTCGCCCGCGAACCGGAACATGGCGAAGGCGATCAGGCCGACCACGCCCAGCACCACGAAGGCCTGGGCGAGGCGGCGGATCAGGAACGCGAGCACGCTTGTGGCCTCAGGGCTTCTTGGACACCCAGTAGAGATAGAGATAGTTGTCCGGCCGCTGGGTCAGCGTGACCTTCTTCGAGACGCCCCAGGCGAGCGCCTGCTGATGCAGCGGGATGTAGCCCCAATCGGTCTGGATCGTGTCGAAGCCCTCCTTGATCAGGGCGTCGCGCTTGGTCTTGTCGGTCTCCTGCTCGACCTTGTCGGCGATCTCGTCGATCTTCGAGTTGCAGTAATTGCCCAGGTTCCAGCCACCGCGGCCGGATTTCGGATCGTTCCGGCAGCCCGCGATCTCGTACAGGATGTTGTGGCTGTCCTGCGAGGAGGGCGTCCAGCCGACGAGGTAGAACGAGGTGTCGTAGGCGGGCGCCAGCACCTTGGCGAAGTACTTGGCCTTGGGCTGAGCGTTGAGGTTCACCTTCACGCCGACGCGCGCGAGCATCGAGACCACGGCCTGACAAATCGCCTCGTCGTTGACGTAGCGGTCGTTCGGGCAGTCCATCGTGAGCGTGAACCCGTCCGGGTAGCCGGCTTCGGTGAGGAGCGCCTTGGCTTTCTTCGGGTCATAGCCCGGACGTTTGATCTCGCCCGAGCGGTCGAACAGCGAGGGCGCGATCAGGATGGCTGAGGGCGTGGCTTGCCCGCGCATCACGCGCTTGGCGATCGTGTCCTCGTCGATGGCGAGGTAGAAGGCCTCGCGCACGCGCTTGTCCTTGAACGGGTTCTTGCCCTTGACGCTTGAGTCCTTCAGCTCGTCCCGCGTCTGGTCCATGCCGAGAAAGATCGTGCGCAACTCGGGCCCCGCCATCACCACGGCGTTGCCGCTCGCCTCGACGCGGGGCTGGTCCTGCAGCGGCACGGGGTCGATCCAGTCGACCTCGCCGGACAGCAGCGCTGCGACGCGGGTGGCCGAGTTGCCGATCGTGGTGAAGACCGCCTCGTCGAGGTTCGACTCGACCTTGCCCCAGTAGCCGGGAAACTTCTTGAACACCGTGCGCACGCCCGGCTGGTGTTCCGTGATGATGAAGGGGCCGGTGCCGTTCTCGTTGAGCGTGGCGTAGCTGGGGGACGTCGCGGTCGGGGCCGAGGGCTGGACGGCGTTGTTCTTCTCCGCCCAGGTCTTCGACATGATGTACCAGGTCGGAAACTGCGCGATCGCGATCGGATTCGGCGTCTTCAGCTTCATGTCGACGGTGTAGTCGTCAACCTTCACGAACTCGGCGTCGGCCGGCACGTTCGTCTGAAAGTTCGAGCCCGGCGCCCGCACGCGCTGTACCGAGAAGAGCACGTCGTCGGCGGTGAAGGGCGAGCCGTCGTGGAACTTCACGCCCTTGCGCAGGTGGAAGCGCCAGCGCGTCGGCTCCGGCGTCTCCCAGGACTCGGCGAGCGCGGGCACAAACTTCATGTCCTTGTCGCGCATGATCAGCGCTTCGTAGACCGCGCCGTGCATCCCGATCGTGAAGCTCTCCTTCAGCGAGTAGGGATCGAGCGACTTGATGTCGCCCTGGAAGGCGAAGCGGAAGACGTTCTGGGCCTGCGCGAGGGATGATCCCCCGAGAAGACCCAGGGCAAGTCCGGCGGCGAGCAGCGCGTTCTTCATCGGCATCGTCACAGCATCACACCGCATGCGCATCATGTCCACGCTTCGACTGGGAGGGCCGGTCGGAGAACCGGGGAGAACCCTCGCCGGGATGCGGGACTTGTGCCAGCAAGCTTGAGCGGTGCGCAACCGGGCCGTGCGTCGCCGGGGCGACCGCCCCCTCGGCGAAAGCCGTCGCTGCTTGATCCCGCGTCATTGGAGCGATGTCGCCACCGAGGCCGGCCAGCACCGCAGAGGCCATGCAGCAGGATGGCGCTGCGTCGGAGGGCGGCAGAGACGGCGCCATGCGGAGCTTGGTCGCGAGCTACAGCGTGAGACGCGGCCGGTAGCGCCGCCGCGCGAGCCGGCCGGGCAGCGCGGCCCCCGGCGGCCCCCTATCGGCCAGCGTGCGGTACAGGCGCGATCGGGCCCTCTGTTCTTCCGAGGGGCATGCATACCCGGAGTGCGCGGCGGCTAGGCGCCAGCATCGCCCGATCTGATCGGGCGCGCCGGTGATTCGTGCGCGGGCTGCGGTACGTAAACGCGATAGGTCGGCGCGATGATGCCGCGAGCGTCCATCGAAGATTGCATCGCCCTGCCGAGTGGGCTCGGTGTCGTGACAAGCCTTCCGGCTCGTACCGGAGCGTTATTGTGATAGATTTTTTGTGTGTGATCGTCACACCTAATGCGATTTGGCGCCCCATTCGACTATCTGCTGTCTTGACGGATCGAGGCGCGTGCCCTTTCTCTCGGGTCGTTGTGGTTGGGAGGTCGTCGTGTCGGAGAGCGCTGAAGTTTTAGGGCCGGATCAGATCGAGCTGACGGTTGATATCGTCTCGGCGTATGTCTCGAATAACCATATCCAAGCCGTCGATCTTCCTGCGCTGATCGGCACCGTGCACGCTGCGCTCGGCGATCTCTCGAAGCCTGCTGAGCAGGCCGAGGCGCCCGCCGAGAAGCTCACGCCGGCCCAGATCCGCAAGTCGATCACGCCGGACGCTCTGGTCAGCTTCATCGACGGCAAGCCCTACAAGACGCTGAAGCGCCACCTCACCAAGCACGGGCTGGATTTCCAGGCCTACCGCCAGCGCTTCGGTCTGCCGGCCGATTATCCGGCCACCGCCGCGAGCTACTCGGCCAAGCGCTCGGAGCTGGCACGCAGTCTCGGCCTCGGCCGCAAGAGCGAGGCGGCGGCCCGCGAGGCGGAGCCCGTCGTGACGACCGCCGAGCCCGAGGAGGCGCCGAAGGCGCGCGGGCGCCGCAAGGCCGCCGAGCCGGCCGCTCCCGCTGCTCCCGCTGCTCCCGCGAAGGGGCGCGGCCGAAAGAAGTCCGCGGCCGAGGCGGCCGAGTAGGCCTGTCGCGAGGGGCCCGCGCTCACGGCCGGCGCGGGACTCTGCCCATCCCGCGCCGCGCACCTCTTGAGGTGACTGCTTCTTCTCGTGCCGATCGCCGTGCGCATTGGCAGTGAATCGCCCAGAGCCGTGCC
>NZ_BPQM01000066.1 GCF_022179245.1 Methylobacterium gregans | reverse complement strand
GGCCCGGCTGCTCCAGCGCCCGCACGGCCCGGCGGAGCGCTGGAGCAGCCGGGCCTCGCCGCCCGGCTCTCGGCGGCGGCCGGCGCCCCGCTCGAGATGATCGGCCGCTCGCTGCCCGCTCCCGTCACAGAAGTCGTCGGGCGCAGCACCGAGGCGGCGATGCGGGGCGCGCTGCGGGTCGCGCTCGCCACCCTGCCGCGCAAGGAAGTCGTGGCGGACGCGGATGGGTCCGCGGACACGGCCGTCGCGGTCGTGGAGCGGGCCGAGACCCGCATCGAGGGCCGTCTGGCCCGGCTCCTCGGCTCCAGCGAGACGGCCCACAAGGCGCTCGCCGCGGTTACGGGTGCCGTGGGCGGCGCCTTCGGACTGGCGACGCTCGCGGTGGAATTGCCGGTCTCGACCACGATCATGCTGCGCTCGATCGCCGAGATCGCCCGGGAGGAGGGCGAGGATCTTGAGACGCCCGAGGGGGCGCTCGCCTGCGTGCAGGTCTTCGCGCTCGGCGGCCGGCCGGGCCAGAACCTCAGCGAGAGCGGCTATTTCGCGGTGCGGGCCGCGCTCGCCAAGACCATGGCGGAGGCCGCCCGCTACGCCGGCAGCAAGACGCTGCTCGACCAGGGCGCGCCCGCTCTGGTGCGCTTCACGGCGCAGATCGCGGCCCGTTTCGGCATCGTGGTCTCGCAGAAGGTCGCGGCCCAGGCGGTGCCGATCCTGGGCGCTCTCGGTGGCGCCACCGTCAACACCGCCTTCATGAACCACTTTCAGACGATGGCGCGCGGGCACTTCACCGTGCGCCGCCTGGAGCGCACCTACGGCCCTGAGACAGTGCGGGCGGCCTACGAGAGCGAGAAGGCCGCGCTCGGAGTCGCCTGACGGCTGCACGGAATGGACGCACCCGCCCGGCCGCGGCAGGATGATGCCGCGGACGCGGGGGAGAGGCGGCCATGATCGACAATGTCGAGATGATCGGGCGCCTCGCCCTCGCGGCGGCGCTCGGCAGCGTGATCGGCCTGGAGCGCGAGCGGCTGCTCTGGGCGGCGGGCCTGCGCACGCACATGCTGGTCTGCACCGGGGCCTGCCTGTTCATGCTGGTCTCGGCCTTCGGCTTCGGCGACGTCGCCGGGCAGAGCCACATCGTGCTCGACCCCTCGCGCGTCGCCGCGCAGGTGGTCTCGGGCATCGGCTTCCTGGGCGCGGGCACGATCCTGCTGCGCGGCGAAATGGTGAAGGGGCTCACCACCGCCGCGAGCCTCTGGGCGGTGGCGGCGATCGGGCTGGCGAGCGGAGGCGGCCTCTACGTCCCGGCGCTCGCGGCCACCGCCATCGTCTTCGCGATCCTGGCCGGGGTGAAGCCCGTGGAGGAGCGCTGGCGCTCCCGGATGCGCACGCAGTGCCTGGAGATCGTGGCGCAGGCGGGCGCGCTCTCGTTGGAGAGCCTTCAGGCGGCGACGGGGTTGCCGGCCGCCCGGATCCGGCAATTCGTGGTGCGGCCCGGCCCCGCCCGGGACGAGGACGCGATCCGGGTCGTGCTCATCCGCCTGTCGCCGGCCCAGGCCGAGCGCGTCGCCCGCACCCTCCGCGAGATGCCCGAGGTCGCGAGCGTCGCGATCGAGGCGGCCTGAGCGCTATTCCGCCGCCAGCGCCGAGGTGGTCGAGGCGTTGTCGAGGAACAGCCGGTAGGCCGGGTTGTCGGTCTCGTCGAAGCAGGGATAGCCGAGCGCCGCGATCGCCGCGTCGAAGCGCGGCCGGTCGGCGGGGCGCACCTCGATGCCGCAGAGCACCCGGCCGTAATCGGCACCGTGGTTGCGGTAGTGGAACAGGCTGATGTTGAAGTCCTCGCCGAGCGCCTCGAGGAAGCGCAGCAGCGCGCCGGGCCGCTCCGGGAACTGGAAGCGGTAGAGGCGCTCGTTGGCGAGGCCGAGCGCCCGGCCGCCGACCATGTAGCGGACATGGACCTTGGCCATCTCGTTGTCGCTCATGTCGAGCACGCGGTAGCCGCCCTCATTCAGGCCGGCGATCAGGGCCCGCTTCTCGGCCTTGCCGCCGGACAGGTTGATGCCGACGAAGATCTGCGCGTCGGCCCCCTTCGCGTAGCGGTAGTTGAACTCGGTGATCGCGCGGGCGCCGAGCGCCTGGATGAAGGCCCGATAGGCGCCGGGCTGCTCCGGGATCGTGACGCCGATCAGGATCTCGCGCTCCTCGCCGATCTCGGCCCGCTCGGCGATATGGCGCAGCCGGTCGAAGTTGAGGTTGGCGCCCGAGGAAATCGCCACCAGCGTGCCGGCACCCGGGTTCTCGGCTGCCCAGGCCTTGGCACCGGCGAGGCTCAGCGCACCCGAGGGCTCGGAGACCGCGCGGGTGTCGTCGAAGATGTCTTTCACGGCCGCGCACATCGCGTCGGTGTCGACCGTGATCACGCCGTCGAGATGCGCGCGGCACAGGCGGAAGGTCTCCTCGCCCGCCTGCCGCACGGCGACGCCGTCGGCGAAGAGACCCACGGTCGGCAGGATCACGCGCGAATCGGCCTTGAGCGCCTCCGCCATGCAGGCGGCGTCATCCGGCTCGACGCCGATCACCTTGGTGCCCGGCCGGAGGTACTTCACGAAGGTCGCGATGCCGGCGGCCAAGCCCCCGCCGCCGATCGGCACGAAGATCGCCTCGATCGGGCCGGTATGCTGCTCCAGGATCTCCTTGCCGATCGTACCCTGGCCGGCGATCACCTCCGCATCGTCGAAGGGGTGCAGGAAGGTCAGGCCGTGCTCTGCCTCCAGGCGGCGCGACTCGGCCAGAGCCTCGTCGAAGGCATCGCCGTGCAGCACCACCTCGGCCCCGCGCGCCCGGCAGGCATCGACCTTGATCGAAGGCGTGGTGCGGGGCATCACGATCACGGCGCGCACACCGAGTTTTGCGGCACCCAGCGCCACGCCCTGCGCGTGATTGCCGGCCGAGGCACAGACCACGCCGCGGTCGAGCTGCTCACGGGTGAGCCCCGACATCTTGTTGTAGGCGCCGCGCAGCTTGAACGAGAAGACCGGCTGCAGGTCCTCGCGCTTCAGCAGGACGGGCCGGCCGAGGCGGGCGGTCAGCCGCGGCATCGGATCGAGCGGACTCTCGATCGCCACGTCGTAGACGCGGGCGGTGAGGATCTTGCGGATGTAGTCGGTCACGGGCTCGCCGGTGCTGCGGAGACTGTCCTGCCCCGGCAGATAGACCGTCCCGGCCCGAGATGCGAGCGCGCGCCCGTCCGGGCCGCCATGCAGCGCCGGAGGCGAGACGCCCGGAAGCGCCCCTACGACAGGCGCTCGATCAGAGCCGCGATCCAGACGAGCGCCGCGATCATCTGGGCCAGGAAGGCGCCTGCCGAGGCGAGGTCCTTCACGGTGCCGATCGCCGGGTGGCGTCCCGGATGCAGGTGGTCGCAGAGCTTCTCCAGCGCGGTGTTCAGGAACTCTGCGGCGAGCATCAGGAGCAGGCTCGCGATCAGCGCGACCTTCACCCAGAGGCTCGCGCCGAGCATCAAGGCGACCGGCACGCCGAGGGCCAGCAACGCGAGCTCCTGTCGCACCGCCCGCTCGGTGCGGGCGCCGTGGCGCAGGCCCCGCCAGGAATTCAGGAAGGCGATCACGATGGCGCCCATCAGGCGGACCTCTCCGGAACGGCGCGGGTGATCCACTTGGCGAGCAATGGCCCGGTGACCAGCACCACGAAGAGCCGCAGCGTCTGCACCGCAAGCACGAAGGAGACGTCGGCATGGGTGCCGACCGCGATGATCGCCACCGAGTCGAGACCGCCGGGGCTGGTGGCCAGGAAGGCTGTGAGGAAATCGATCGCCAGAATGTGGGTCAGCGCCCAGGCCCAGCCCCCGCAGAGCAGGATCACCGCGAAGGTCGCGACCAGGATGCCGGGCAGCGCCCGCAGGGTCACGCCGAGCGTCTCCCGGGTGAAGCGCAGGCCCACGTACCAGCCGATCCCCGCATAGGCGAGGTCGAGGAGGGGCGCAGGCAGCGCCATCGTGGCGAGGCCCGTGGCGTGGAGCGCGGCGCCCAGTACCATCGGCCCGATCAGCGCACCCGCGGGCAGCCGAAGCGCGAGGGCCGCGGCGGCGCCGACCGCCGCGATCGCCAGGGTGCCGAGCGTGGCGAGAAGGCCGACGCCCTCCGCGCCCGCGGGGCCCGGTGACGTCCCCGGTGCGGAGACGAGCAGCCGCGTCACCAGCGAGGCGGTGAGTACCACCGCGACGACCCGGACATATTGCATGAAGGCGACGAGGCGCGGGTCGGCGCCGAACTGCTCCGACATCGCCACCATGGCGGCGGCGCCTCCGGGCGAGGAGCCCCAGGCCGCAGTGGTGCCGGGCAGGACGCGCATGCGCGTCAGCGCCCAGCCGACCGCGCCTCCGGCAAGGACGGTGACGAGGACCACCGCGACGATGACGAGGCCGTCCGCCCGCAGCGTCTCGACGATGCTCCCCGTCACCGCGTGCGCCACGAGACAGCCGATCATCGCCTGCGCGGCCATGAAGCCGGAACGCGGCACGCCGATCCCGGCGCCACCCACCCCGAAGGCGATTGCCGTGAGCATCGGCCCGACGAGCAGGGCGGCGGGAAACTGCGCCTGGTACAGGCCGTAGGCGAACAGCGCTGAGACGGCGACGAGCGCGGCCCACAAGGCGAGCGTGCGAAGGTGTAACCGAAACTGTGACACGGAGATCCCGGCCGGACGCGAGGCCCGGCGCGCCGGGTGTCTGGTAAGGCGTGGCGCTACACCGCTTCCGCCCGCCTGTCACGGTTGCGCAGAACCCGATCGGGTGCCGGGGGTGCCGCATCGTCGCGGCAGGCCGCCGTTCCGGCCGGAGCGTGCGCCCGGAAGAAGGCGGCGAGGTGCGCGAGGCCGGCCGCGCGCGGATCGCTCGACCGCCAAGCCAGCGCGATGGTGCGGCCGGGCCCGTCCACGTCGAAGCCGCGCGTCACCGTGAGGCCGCTCGGATCGGGGCCGGCCGGCACGGCCAGCGCGGGCAGAAGCGTGTATCCCGCGCCCGCCGCCACCATCGAGCGCAGGGTCTCAAGGCTCGTCGCGTGCCGACCCGCGGAACTGCCCGCGCCGCAGGCCGCCACGGTCTGGTCGCGCAGGCAGTTGCCCTCGTCGAGGAGCAGGAGGTCAGGCCCCGCGATGTCGGTAGCGCGCAGCGCCCCGCCCTGGGCGAGGGGATGCTCGGCCGGGCAGGCGAGCCAGAACGGCTCGACGAAGAGGGGCGAGACGGTGAGCCCGGCGCCCGGCACCGGCAGCGAGATGAGCGCCGCGTCGATGCGTCCGTCGCGCAGCCCGTCGAGGATCTCGGCTGTGCGCGCCTCGCTCAGCGCGAGCGACAGAAGCGGAAATTCCTGGCGCAGCAGGCGCAGCACGAGCGGAAAGTAGTAGGGCCCGAGCGTCTGGATCGCGGCAAGCACCAGCCGCCCCGTCAGCGGCGCCCCACGCCCCTCCGTCGCCATGGCAAGCAGGCGCTGCGCCTCGCCGAGCACGGTGCGGGCCTGCCGCACGATGACCTGCCCGGCCGCCGTCATGAGGACGCGCCGGTTCGAGCGCTCGAACAAGACGAGCCCCAGCGCGGTTTCCAACTTGCGCACCTGCACCGACAGCGTCGGCTGGCTGACGTTGCAGCGCTCCGCCGCCCGGCCGAAATGGCCCTCGTCGGCGACAGCGACGACGTATTCGAGATCGCGAAGCGAGAGGCCGGACAAGTTCATAGGCTGCGTCTATCACAGCCTTTGTGACGATGCATTTGCCTCGGGGTCACGCCGGGTTCATAGCTTTTCACCAGAACGGTTCCAGTTTGGCCACGTTGCCGGCCAGAGCCCTTCATTTTCGAGGAGAGATGGTACGCATGAGCGATCAACGCCCGATCCTGACCACCCGCCAGGGCCATCCGGTCCGTGACAACCAGAGCACGCGCACGGTCGGCGAGCGGGGGCCGGCGACCCTCGAGAACTACCAGTTCATCGAGAAGATCACGCATTTCGACCGCGAGCGGATTCCGGAGCGCGTGGTGCATGCCCGCGGCGCCGGCGCCCACGGCTGGTTCGAGGCCTACGGGAAGATCGGCGACGAGCCGGCCTCCAAGTACACCCGCGCCCGCGTGCTGAACGAGACCGGCGTCAAGACGCCGATGTTCGTGCGCTTCTCGACGGTCGCCGGCGCCAAGGAGAGCCCTGAGACCGAGCGTGATCCGCGCGGCTTCGCGGTCAAGTTCAAGACCGTCGATGGAAACTGGGACCTCGTGGGCAACAACCTCAAGGTCTTCTTCATCCGCGACGCGATCAAGTTCCCCGACATGATCCATGCGTTCAAGCCGGACCCGGTGACGAACCGCCAGGAGGCATGGCGCTTCTTCGACTTCGTGGCTCAGCACCCCGAGTCGATCCACATGGTGACGCACCTGAAGTCGCCGTGGGGCATCCCGGCCAACTACCGCGAGATGGAGGGTTCGGGCGTCAACACCTATAAGCTGGTCAACGACCAGGGCGAGGCGGTGCTCTGCAAGTTCCATTGGGAGCCGAAGCAGGGCGTGCGCAACCTGACCTCGGCCCAGGCCGCCGAGATCCAGGCCAAGGACGTCGGCCACGCCACCCGCGACCTCTACGACAACATCCAGGCGGGCAACTTCCCCGAGTGGGAGTTCTGCGTGCAGATCATGCCGGACGGCCCGAACGACCACCTGTCGTTCGATCCGCTGGACGACACGAAGCTGTGGCCGGTCGACCAGTTCCCGCTGCTGCCGGTGGGCCGCATGGTCCTCGACCGCGTGCCGGACAACTTCTTCGCCGAGGTCGAGCAGTCGGCCTTCGGCACGGGCGTGCTGGTCGACGGCATCGACTTCTCGGACGACAAGATGCTGCAGGGCCGCACCCTGTCCTACTCGGACACGCAGCGCTACCGCGTCGGCGCCAACTACCTGCAGCTGCCGATCAACGCGCCGCAGCCCGGCGTGAAGGTCTACTCGAACCAGCGCGACGGCCAGATGACCTACGGCGTCGACGGCACCGGCCCGAACAAGCACATCAACTACGAGCCCTCGACGCTGGCCGAAGGCCTGCGCGAGGCGCCGAAGCCGGCCAAGGACTACCACCAGCCGGTCACGGGCAATCTCGGCCGCTACCAGACCTCGCGCACCGAGGACGACTACACCCAGGCGGGCGTGCGCTACCGCTCGTTCCAGGACTGGGAGCGCGACGACCTGATCGCCAACCTCGTCGCCGACATGAAGCAGTGCCCCGAGCCGATTCAGCTCCGGATGGTCTGGCACTTCCTCCACGCGGACGAGGATTACGGCCGCCGCGTCGCCGAGGGCGCTGGCATCGACCTGGAGAAGGCGCGTGCCCTGCCGCCGCTGCCGGGCCGCGCCGCCCCGGGCAAGCGCCTGCAGTCCGAGACCTACACGGACGGCAGCCAGGCCCATAAGGTCGCCGCCGAGTAACATCGGCAGCGGTCCGAACCTCCGACCCCGCGCGGGCGAGGCCTGCG
>NZ_BPQM01000065.1 GCF_022179245.1 Methylobacterium gregans | reverse complement strand
GTGGCGCTGCCTCGCCCCGGCAAGATGGAGCGGGGCGAGGCAGCGCCACGGCGCCGTGGGTCATCGGCATCCGCATAAGACCGTCGAACAGCGTTGCATGTTGCTCGGTTCGGCGGCTGCTCGTCACGACCCCTTTCGGTTCCGACTTTCGGAGATGCCCATGAAAGTCGTGCTGGCCTCCTGGCAGTTCTGGGCGTTGTTCTCGGCGGCATTTGCCGCGCTGACGGCGATCTTTGCCAAGATCGGGATAGAGAACATCAACTCGGACTTCGCCACATTCATCCGTACGGTGGTGATCCTGTGCGTCCTCGGCGCGCTTTTGGCCGGCACGGGCCAATGGAAACCACTCGATTCAGTTTCGGGACGAACATACCTGTTTCTTGTCCTATCGGGGCTCGCCAACGGTGGATCGTGGCTCTGCTACTTCCGCGCCCTGAAGCTCGGGGATGCCGCCCGCGTGGCGCCCATCGACAAGTTGAGCGTCGTCCTAGTGGCGGTCTTCGCGATCATGTTCCTCGGAGAACGCCTGACCGTCCCCAACTGGTTGGGCGTCGACCTGATAGCGGCCGGCACGATCCTGGTCGCCTACAGGAGCTGAAGGCTGGCCGCGTGCCCTTTCGCCCGGAGGCGTACGCAGGAGAGCGACCGGGACGCCGCGACCAGCACGCGCGTTGGCCGATCGCCATCGAGCGCTCTCTGCATTCGTTCCTGCGCCCAACGTCCAGGCCCTTGACGCTCGCCGTCCAAGAACACTGCTGGCGGCGACTAGGCCGCGTCCGTCTTCCGCCCGGCAGGCGACTTGCGTCGGCGCGCTCGATGGATGGCCGGGGCCACGCCGCCGTTCCTGGCGTAGCGCGAGCGCCTGGGTGACGGGCCCCGCCACTCTGCCGAGCCCCGGAGCATATTGGCCAAGCGCCCGACATCCAAGCCGTCGAGAAGCTCAGGGAAGCGCAGCGCCCATAGCTCCAACAACCGGTCCCAACTTCCGCTGCGGACCAGCCGGCGCACGGAATTCGTGAGGTTCCGTTCGTCGCCGAACCGCTCCGGCATCCTCCGCCATGAGAGGCCGGTCCGCAGCGCCAGGATCACCGCCTCCAGCAGCATCCGGCCGGGAATGCCCGGGGTGCCCTTGAACGAGATCTCGATGGACGAATGCAACAGCGGCTTCGAGGCCAGCCATTGCTCGTCGGTGAGCGCATCCTGGCCATCCAGGGCATGGAAGCGTGCGGCCGGCCCCCTGCGCTTGCGCCAATCATCACCGCCAACCTTCCAGCGCGCCCGCGCGGCCTCGACCGGGCCGAGGTCCAGTCCGGCCACGAAGGAAGGGTCCGCCTCGCGAAGGAGGTCAATCAGGATCTGGTCCCCCGCGGCATAGACGAACCGCGAGAGTGCACGCCGCATCTCCGGCGCGTCGCCGAACGCCGCCGACAGCAAAGGCAGGCCCGTCCGGAGCCGGAGCAGGAGGGCGTCGACAAGGGCCCGCGTCGGGATGTGGCGCGAGTCATTCCTGTGGCCCGTGACGTCCGGGAGGTGCTTGGCGACGAGGGCCCAACGCGCGTCGTCGATCCGATAACCTCCGCTTGCCATAAGCCGCTCGGCGTCTTCGCGAAGGCGGACGTGGCGGCCCATCGGCTGCTCGACATCGACATGGATCACGTCCAAGCCAACACCGGGCGAGCCGCAGCTCCCGTCCTCCTGTAGGAACGCCAAGAAGTCCAGGTGGATGGCCAGGCCCAAGGTCCCCGCCGGCCGGCCATCCCGCATGACCACCACCCGCTGGACGAGGCGGGCAAGGGCGGCGGAGACCTTCGCCTCCGCCTCCGTCAAGGCCCTGAATGGCACCCGCTCGATAAGGTGATCCAACGTGGCGGAAAGCGTTCGAAGCCTCTCACCGGCTTCGTCCACCTCGGGCAGCTCGGCGAGGTCCGCCGAACGGGCCTGAAGGTCTGCGAGCTCCCCCGTCAGGCGGCTCCTCTCCTCGGACAACAGGTCGGATGGGTAGGTCGATTCAAGCTCCTTGACGAGCGCCCGGCGAAGCTGTTCGCGGGTGACCGCAATCTTACGCTCAACATCCGCACGGGCGGCACGGCGGGCGGCGGAGGCTTCACGTAGCGAGCGGTCGACGGCAGCCGCGAAATCCTCCTCGCCGACGAAGGACCGCAGCTTGCCGCAAACGGCTGTGAGGACGGCGCGCTCCACGGTCTCGTGCATAACGGAGTGACGCCTCGCCGGGCAGCAGCCCCCGTCCGACCAGACGTTGCAGGTTAGCTGTCGACCACCCAAGGTGAACCGCTGGCCTTCGACCCCGGCGCAGTCGCACGTCGCCTTTCCGGCCAAGAAGTGGCTGTGCTCGAACTTCTGCTTCCCCCGGGGGCGTCGCTTCTCGTTGACAGCGAAAAACAGATCGTCTGGCACAATTCGAAGGTGATCGAAGTAGTTGCGCGTCATCTCGCTCGGATGCCGACGCTGGACGGCGACCTTCCCCGATTTGCGGTCGAACGTATTCAAGGTAAATGGATAGTACCATCTACCCGTATAGGCCAACTGGCCCAAAACGTTCGCAACGGTCGATTTCGTCCATCTGCAATCCTTCGTCGGTCCTGCAACCCCGCGTTCCTTCATGATCCGGCCGATGCTTCGGTAGGAAATTCCCGCGGCTGCCATTTCAAAGATTGAAAATATGGTCTTCTCTTCCTCGGGGTGACGCACGAGGAAGCCCCTTTCTTCGCCGTACCGATATCCGAAGAACGCACCGGAATGGGCGCCGCCCTGGGCAGCGTGCTGGAACCTGCCCATGCCCATGATCAGGGTGCGACGGTCCCGATCCGCCTCGGCCTTGAGTGCCGCTTCGATGACCTCCTTCTTGTTCAGTGCCTTGAAGTCGCCGGCGCTATGAAATTCCACGCCAAGCTCATTCAATTGCTCGCATACTTCGACCGCATCGTAAGTTTCGCGGGACCACCGGTCAAAGTCCTCAACCATGATGACTTTTATCTTGCCAGACCGACAGTCTTCGAGCAAACGCTGCAGGCTTTCACGATCACGCATTGATCGGGCACTTCGAGCAGGGTCGTCATACAGCACGTAAATCGCGTAACCAAGCTTCCTCATGTAAGCGGTTACAACCTTGACCTGACGCTCGATGCTCATCTCCTTCTGCTTATTAGACGAGTAGCGAGCGTAGAGGCCCACGGGCACAAGCTTGTCCGGTGGGCCGAAGCCGTCACGGCGTTCGACATCCAGGTTCCGTCGAAGGGCCAACCGGTCCAGAGGGCACAATGCCGTCGTATCGACCACCTGCCGCAGATCCACGGCGCCAGGCATCAGGTCGGTCGTCCGTTCACCGTGGGCCATCGCAACGCCGCTCCATGCGAAGAGAAGGAAGAATTGCTTGCCTGAGGACGCGATAGCCGGGACGTGCGCGGGTTCGCTTTACGTCCATCTCGGTGCGCCGGATGGCTTTCGTTTGACTCCGCCCGAGACCGTCACGTTCTCCTCGACGCACATGGCCGGGTCGCAAGCGGTCATCCTTCCAGGCATCCCGGTAGCGACCGGCGTTCGAATCCATGCCGCGCGGCGCAACGTACGCTTCGGCTAGCTCCCGCCGACAACCGACTTCGGGCGCTTGGCCGTGATTTTCGTCTCTCCCGTCCACGGGGCCGGGTCTCCGCTGCACCATCGCGACGTGAATTTCGCATCCTGGCCGGAGCATTTCGCGTCACGGCGACATCTAATTCCAGGTCGCCCGCGTACAAGTCCCGACCGGCAACTTTCCTATCCTGTCCGCGCGCGTCCAGCCTTTGGGCGTCCGACCGTTCGGCGGCCATCCCCACCAAGCCCTCGAACAATGCGTCTAAGACCGTGAGCGGCCGTCCTGAACTGGACGATTCGCCCCGAAACCTCTGGATGCCGAACGACATCGTTCGCTCCCCCTGTTCCATTGAAATTACCCCTGGATCGCGCATGGCGGCAGGCGTACGAGAAACGCGCGGCGGCCGCCCCTTCTGGGACGGCCGCGCCGCATCGACGAAACGTGGGTGAAGTCTCTAATTATACCGCAGGTATATATAACTGCAATACCGGAGGCCGATCCGGAACTCGTCGCCATGTGCGGCGACCGACGGGACGAAAGGGCATCGCGGCCGCACGCGGTGCCGAAGGTAGCCTGTCCAGTTTCAAGAGACCGTTCCCGTTCTCGATGAACCTCAAAGGTCGATGCGGAAGCGGTATGGCGCGTTACGACGCCGCGGAACCGCCACCCGACTTGCGATATCCGCGAGCGCCACCTCCGACCTTGTCGTCCCAGTCCCCGTTGCGAATGCTCCGTCGGTACGGGCAGGTGTCCAGGGCGTCGGCTTCGGTCCGTACCAAGCAGCCCGTGAAGGGCATTCACGACGTTTGCCGGGCGGCTAGGCTCGGAGCAATCGGCCTGCTCCTGAGGAGCAAAAGCACAGCCGCTGACCGAGATGACGTGGGAACCGATGGCCCCCAGGGCCATCCCGGAGAGCACTGACCCTATGCCTGTCGTCGGTGCTGCCGGGCCGTTGCCGAATTCCCCTTACCGAAGTTCCCGCAATCCACAGGTCGACACGACCATCCTGGTCCGGCGCGGCGAGGGTGATGGTCAAGCAGGCGGATCGGCGGTAGAATATACTGGCGATATAAATACGACGCTGGTGCCGCCAAGTGCCGATAGGGTTTGGCTGCCCCTGCGCCAGTGGTCGGACGGTATCGCGACGTCGAAGTCCCCCGGGCGGTAGGCTGCCCCGCCCTGCAGATCAACCGCACCGACCGCGAGCACATGGCCGCGACCGGTGTCAGACGATTTACGACTCCGGTTCCCCAGACACGAAGCGCACTCTAGCAACGGGAGTGAGACGATGAGGCACGCGAGTCCGCGCGACGTTGAGCAGGATAAGGCTCCGTCAAGCTCAACCGGAAGGGCCACACGCCGGCGCCTTCCGCCGACCAGGGAACGGTTGGGCAGGCTGAGGGCGGTATCAGATCGCGTCGTCGAATCCACCGAATACGATGAGGAGACCCAAGGAGCCTTCGTCGAGGTGATGGGTCCCGAACTGCTCGACGTCGCGTTCGACGAACTCGGGGACCTCGCCTTGGTCCGAGGCGAGCTATCGGACAGCTTGCGGCTGCATGTTTCGGCCCTGCAGCGTCTCGACGAGGAGGACCTTTGGTGACGCAGGGCCGAAGCTGCGCCAATCCTTCCTGAGGTCCAGGTGAGTTTAGCCCGCCGGCGCTCTCGGGAGGCGCCGGACACTTCGCCAACCCTACCCGGCGCGCGTCCGCTTGCCCAGCGCGCCGTCCCAGCCTGGGAGGCGCGCATAGGCGTCCTTGCCAACCCTCTGGAAGTATCGCTCGTATTCGACGCTGATCTCGATCTTCTTGCGCGGCATCCCCTCGGATAGCGCTTCCTTGACCAAGCGGCCGCCCTTCAGCGTCGTCATTCGCAGCCGAACCATGATGTCCGCAACCGACATGCTGCCTTGCGCAGGCAGGATCTCGTAGGCTTCGTGCATCACGCGATCCCAGAACTCCTCAGAACGCACGTGGTCCAAGCGCCGGCTAATACCAATCGGCATGGTTCATAACCGATAGGCCCATTCGCGCAGTCCGAGCGACATGATCATCCAAGGCTGTGCGACGAGCTTGTTCCAAGCCTCGCAGCATTGATCGAGGATGTCCTCGTAGGAGTCGAAGATCCGGTCGCCGAGCCAGTTCTCGCGCAGGAACTGCCAGACATTCTCGACCGGGTTGAGTTCGGGCGCATGAGACGGCAGCGTCAGCAAGGTGAAGTTGTCGGGGACGACGAGGTCGGCGGCGACGTGCCAGCCGGCGCCGTCGAGGATTTGGACGGCGTGCGCGCCGGGATCGACGGCGCGGCTGATTTCGGCCAGATGCGCGTTCATGGCCGGTGTGGCGCAGCGGGGCAGGACGAGACCGGCGTCCTTGCCCTTCTCGGGACAGATCGCCCCGAAGATGTAGGCGGACGCCGTGCGCTGATCCTTGGGCGCCGTGGGCCGGCTGCCCTTGCGCGCCCACCGGCGCGGGACCGTGTTCTTCTGACCGACGCGGGCTCTCATCCTGAGGCTCTCGAAGGACGTCCTGCCACCAGAGTTCGAGCGGCGTGTCGACTGGCAGTTGGGCGCGGATCGCGCTCACGCGGGCGGGGAGGTTTTTTTAAACGCCGTCAGCGCCGCCGGGTCCTGCTGATGATGGCGCGGACGGGCCGACAGCTTGGCATAGCCCATCCGCTTCACCTCCCGTCCGACACTGCTCTCGTCGAGGCTGACGCCGAAGCGCGCGAACAGCCAAGCCGCCAAGTCCTTCAGCCGCCAGCGCACCACGCCGTCCCGTTGCAGGTCCGGCCCTTCCTCGATGGCAACCGCGAGCGCCTGCCGCTGGGCCGCGTCGAGCTTGAACCGCGGGCCGGGCTTTTTGCGCTCGATCAGGCCGTCCGGCCCGGCCGCGTTGAAGGCCAGCACCCAGTCGCGCACCGTCTGCAGGCCGACCGCGCCGATCCGCGAGGCCTGCGTCCGGCTCCCACCCTCGTAGATCGCGGCCAGCGCGAGAAGCCGCCGGCTCTGACCGGCATCGCGGCTCTTCCGCGCCAGACGTCGCAGGGTATCCGCATCGAAATCCTCGCGCAGATCCACGGCCTTCGACATGGCAAACCTCCTAGCTTGCCACATCGAATCACATCCGCCGCTTCCGCGTAAACCCGCGAGTCCTCACCCGTACCGATTGGTATTATGGGTACGCTGATTGTGCAGCAGAGATGCGGGACAATTTAAGCGCAGCAATTCCTGGTTGCCTCGCTCGTCGCCGGCTTTGCGCCGAAAACGGCCGTTTGCGGATCATTTTGGAACGAGACTTCGACTTTTCCGTCCCGTCGAGCGTTACGTGCCTGTAGGAAATGCGCACCCGCCGCCGCTCGCTGTTCACATCGTCTTCGGCGGCGGTCGTTGAACCTGCCAAGGTCGCCACACGAAATCGATCCCCGTAATTGCGGAGTTTATTCCATGACACGTACGTCTAAATTCAGAGCCTCACTCATCGCTGGCTTTGCTGCGCTCGCACTAGGCTTTGGCTTGGCAACAATCCCCGAACCGGCAGCCGCCCAAGGCCATGGCTACGGTCATTCCCGCGGTCATGGTGGCGGCTACGGCGGTCACGGTGGCGGCGGTCGGCACGGCTATGGCGGCGGACATCGCAGATCGTACAGTGGGCACGGCGGCGGTCGGCGACATGGCTATTCCGGTGGGCACGGACGCTCGGGTGGCGGCGGTCATCACAGGGGTGGTGGCCACTAGGGACACAAACTAGAAGCTTGATCCCGCAAAGATTGTCTTGAGCCCAAGCATTAGGCGAGGTTGGCGGGACTCAGTCATCGGATGACGGCAAATAGTTCGTTACTCAGAATAATTCTCCGACGTAACGAAATCCGATCCGGAAGCAAAGCACAGCCATGTTTTTTCTTCCAAATCCGAGCACAGGAGAATGATGTCGTGATGAAAAAGTCAGCAAGAGCAATGATCGCTGCGGCCTTTGCCGTATCTCCAACAGCAGTCTTCGCTCAGCATATCGATGTCAATCCGGGCGGGGTTCGGGTGGAAGGCGATAGCCACGGACGACGCGTTGTCGAAGAGCGTAGCGAGGGCGGCCATCATGAACCTCGCAGAGAGCACCACGAAGAGCGTCGAGAGGGACACCATGGCGATGCCCCGCGGGAACGTCACTGACGCCTTGAGATAAAAAGAGCTGTGAATAAGCGACGGGTGGCCATTACAGGTCGCCCCTCGTCTACATTTCAACGATATTGTCTAGGCCGACTAGCACAGATCAATTCAGTTGCTTCTGAAGCTGACGTACAAACAAGGGGAATTTACAGCTTAGCTGTGGCTATAAAATATATTTTTATTACTGTATAACTCTTCACCTTATTTGCTTTCTTCGAAGTCATGTGATGGAACGCTCCTGCCAAGCGCGCGGGCGAGGTGGGATGAAAACACCATTCAGCAGAGCCTGCCGGATCGCACCCGTGCGTTCAGGCGTTGGGCAAGGCAGAGGGCCTTGACCCGCTCAAACGAGTCTTCGGGAAGGGACGCGCAACGCAAAGGAGAAATAGTTATGGCTCGTCTTGGTAGGGTGAAGACGGCACTGAGTGTCGGCCTTCTGACGGTCACGCTCGTCATCAGCCTCGTGGCCATTCCGAGTGCGGCCCAGGCTGAAGGCCATCATGGCGGCTATGGCGGAGGACATGGGTTTTATGGCGGCCATGGCGGAGGCCGCAGGTACTATGGCGGCCACGGTCGCACTTATGGGTATGGTGGTTTTGGCTATGGGCGCCGCTACTATAGCGGTCGCGGCTACCGCAGAGGACACGGACATTACGGCCATAGGCGGGGTTACTACGGGGTCCCCGTTGCAGCTGGATTGATCGGTGGCTTGGCGCTCGATGGGCTCGTGGCGCACAGCCCATACTACGGCCACTACGGTTGTGGTTACGCTCCGAGCTTTGATTACCACTACGGTTACTGAGCACGGTCGAGTGTGCCTGCTATACTATTATTTGTCGTCGGGGCCGGATGCTCAACGGTAGATCCGGTTTCGGCTCAGTCTGATATCGATTTTGCGATCTAGTTGCGTCATCATCTGCGAGGCGACTTCTCATAGTCTTCATTTGTTCGTCGTCAGTGTCGCCCGGCTGAGCTCGACCGCAATGCTCAAGGCTTCGGTTGTCTGAAGCTGGGTTTGCGCGGTGATCACGTCTGAGCGAGCAGCGACACAGGCAGCGTACTGGTTCTGAGTGATCACGAGGCTGCTGTCGCCGTTCCCGTCCAGGACCAGCATCACGCCGAGGTCCCTGGCGCTCGCGGCACGGTCGAACAGGATCATCTGCCGTGCCTTCGGGCTCGCTTCCGCGGTCTCGGGCGCGCGCAGGTTGTCGACGACGGCCCGCAGCGAAAGGTCGATGATCTCGACGTTGCGGGCGATGTCGCGTTCGATGACCTGCATGAGGTTCCTGGAGGTCTGCTCGGCCTTGTCCCAGGCATCGCGACGAAGATCGAGGAGCATCGACGCCGACACGATCAGCACGCCGATAGGTGCCAGGACCCCGAGCGCCACCCAAGCGCGGCTATATTCAAGTGGTCGCGAAAGGCGCGGCAGGGTCATCGGCTGTTCCCCCCTGGGCTTGCTGGCCGTTGCCCGATCCTTCGCACGCCAGCCATTACGGTCGATTTACCCCGATGGCTTTCGACGCCTTCGACTCACTCGTGGCTAACGCCCGGTTTTATCGCGGTCTCACGCCGGACCGGCGGATCCGGGCGCGGGACCTGCGTCCCGCCGCCCGCTCATGGGGCATCCCGAGGATTGGCTACTCCGCGACCCGGCCCTCAGGCCCCAAGCGAGCTCCGTCGAGCTCCGTGACAGGTGTCCGGACCAGCCACCACCGCACCCGACCCGGTCGTTCGACCCACATGCATCGGCGCGCGCGATCCAGTCCGTCGCCATTCCTGCGCGAAGGCCGCCAAGTGCGGGCGGGCCGGCCCCTCCGCATCGAGGTAGCGCAGGAATCCCTCCACGGCTGCATCGTGGCCCGCGGCATCCGTCCTGCCCGTCAGATGCGCCCAGCGCATGAAGATGACGTAGAGGTTCGCCACGTCGGTCTCGCAGTAGTCCCGCACCCGACCGAGTTCGTCGCGCGCGACCAATTCGGCGACGCAGGACCCGTGCTCGCCCATCTTGCCCGGTGCGCCGACCGCCGCCGCAGCCTCCTCCAGGGTGAGACGCGAGGCCGCCCCGAAGGCTGAGATCGCATCCATGAGGTCGAGGTGCCAGTCCTGGGCGTAGCGCTGCCCGTAATTGGCCCAGCGCGTTCCGCGAAGAAACCATGCGGGGGCCGCGAGACCGTGCATCAACGAGCGGGCGAGGACCACCGGCATGTCGAACGCCCTGCCGTTCCAGGTGACGAGCCTGTAGCGTCCCCCCTCGAAAAGCCGCCAGAAGGCGCGCAGCAGACGTGCCTCGTCCCATCCCGGTTCGCCGCCGCTGCGGCAGGACCGCAACTCGTAGGTCTCGACCCCCGTGCCCGGCTCCCGACCGACCCCCGCCTCGATCACCGAGATGGCGACGACCTGATGCCACATGGCCTTTGGAAACCGGTCGGCCGGCCAATCCGCGGGCGTTAGGATCGGGTCCGGAACGGTCTCGATGTCGAGCATCATCAACGTGTCCGGGCTGCCCTCGTCGAAGTCGCGGCGGCGCAAGGGATGTCGCATGGTGTCAGGGCGCGGCTCCGCCCCGGGTGAGGCGGCGTCGAACAACGTCCGTTCCGCGAGCGGGCGACGGGCGGGTGAGCGCGACGCGGACGGGTCCCGGCATGCAATCGGTCGGCGTACGAAGGACGTCATGGCCTCTCCACTTCAGATGTCGTGCGTGCGGTGGGCACCGCGGCCCGGACCGGCGCGGCGTCGGGGGGAGGCGGCCTTTCCCGAGAACAACGCCCGAATGGCCGCGTCGTCGAGGTAGGCCGTGCGGAACAGGGCCTCCGCGATCCGTTCGAGGGCGAGGCGCTCGGTCCGCATGAGGTCGCACGCGCGCTCGTAGGCCAGCCGGAGCCGCTCAAGGACCGGGCGCATCAGCCAGGGCATCCGGGCCAGGTCGATGTCCTGGGCGGGGGCCAGGGACAGCAGCGGGAAATCGGCCGAGAACCCCCACGACGCCTCCATCGCCGCGGCGCATCGGGTCGCCTCGGCGAGATCCGAGACCGCGCCGGCGGAGACGTCGCCCAGGAGCACCTCCTCGGCCGCGCGGCCCGACAGGATCATCACCAGGGACCGTTCGAAGTCGCCCTCGGTCAGGGCTCCGTAGGCATCGACGAGCGCATGCTCGGTCAGGCCGCCGGTCGGGGCGATGGTTAGCGTCACCGGTCCGCTCGCGCCGCTGGCCAGGAGCGCGACCGCATGCCCGGCCTCGTGGACGGCGCAGCGCATCCGGAGCCCATCCCCGAGCGCCGGCGTCCCATCCGAGGAGCCTGCCAGGATGTCGTCCACCGTGAGGGTGCGGCCGGCCCGTCGCGCGCTGCCACGCGCCCGCCGCACCAGCGCCTCGACGTCGGCACCCGTCATGCCCCGCAGCAGCGGGACCACCGGCGCAAGGTCGAGGTCATCGGCGTCGGTCCCGAGATACTGGACCAGCATGCCGGTCAGCGCGTCGAGACCGGGAAGCTCGATCCGAAAGTGCCGTTCAAGCCGCCCCGAGCGCAAGATCGCAGGATCGATCCTCGAAGGATGGTTGGTCGTGCCGACGACGACGACCCCTTCGCGGCCGACGGCGCCGTCGAGGTGTTCCAGGAGGGCGTTGACGACCTGGCTGGAGTAATCGCGATGATGTTCTGAGAAAGTATTCCTATCTCCAAAGGAATCGAGCTCGTCGATCAGGACCACGCAAGGCGACCGCCGCGCTTCCTCGAAGAACTGCCGCATGGCGCCCAGGGTATGGCCAAGATGTCCGTCACGGGAGCCCTGCCACTGCGCGAGGGAGCCCGGATGAAGCGGTAGGTTCGCGCTTCGGGCCAGGGCCGCCGCGAACCGTGTTTTGCCCGTGCCGGGCGGCCCGCTGACGAGGGCGGCCGATTCACAGGCGGCGAACGGGATGATCCCCTCGTGCCACGACCGTAGGTCCGCCACCAGGCCGAGCCCCCAATCCCGGGCGGCTCCGAGACCGAGCGAGTCCTCAAGGCGGGGCGCGTTCGCGGTGCGCTGCCTCTCTCGCAGGCGCGAACGCCCGAGGCGCTCCAGGGCCTCGGATGCCCCGCGACCCGGGCGGATACCGAGCCGAAGGTCGGCGGCGGCCCGGACCGCCACGCAGTCCCCGAGCGCGGCGAGGGGCGGAACCTCGCCGGTCACCGCCTCGATCACCAGGCTCAGCACCTCGGCGTCGAGCGGAGCGACGAGAACCTCCCGGTCGACGGCGCGCAGGAAGTCGCGCGGCAGCGTCCTGGCGGGATCCGACGCGACGCCGATGAGCGGGACGCCGGCGACCACGGCCGCGCCGACGGTTTCGTTGCCGCGGTCGGGCCTATGCTCGCGCGAGGCCCCGTCACGCGCGAACACGACGACCTCCCGCCGGCTGCGGTCGTTCCAGGCCCCGCGCCCGCCCTCGCCATCCCGAACCCTCCATCCCAGTCCGAGGAGGCAGGGTCCCACGACGCACCGCATCGGCTCCACCCAATCCGGAGAGGATACGCGCACCAGTAGGACGGGGAAGCCGTCATCGGCCGCGGGAGGTCCTGCCGGAGCGAACGCGCGCCCCAGCATGACCGCGGCGGCCACGACGTCGGCGGCCAGCCGGGGCATGAGTGATGCCTCCCGCCGGCCGAGCGCGAGCGCGTCGAGCTCGGCTTCGTCCAGGCACCATGATGGATCCGGGCTCGCGGCTTCCTTCCGCAACGCCTCGACGAAGGCGCGCGCCATCGCGCAGGCCGCCTCGTTCGGTTCGGGCATGGCATCCTCCGGCTTCGCACGGGACTTCGATGGTGGGGGGCCGATGGTTCAGCGGCGGCGAGACTTGCGCATCCTCGGTCGCGCCCATCGCGCCGCGAGCCGCATGAGCCGGCGCTCGTCGGCGCTGCGCCGTGCCAGCGCGCGCAGGGCGTAGGCGATGACCGCCGGCGCGGTCGCGTCGCCGCGCTCGGCCATCAGCAGGAGATTGCCCATCACGAGATCCGACGCGACCGAAGCCGCGCCGCACGTGCGGACGTGACGGATGGCGAGCGCCGTGGCCGCGGCCGCGTCCCCGTCCCTTGCCGCGGACCAGCGCGTTTCGCCGAGTATCGACGTCGTCGCCAGCAGCCGCGCGAGGGCCGTTGCTTCCGCCCGGTCGAGGCGTCCGGGCGGGTACGTACGCCAAGCCGCCACCACGCCGACTTCGACCACGGGCGGCACGCCGCGCCGCGGGGTTCGGATCGCGTGCCGCAAAACCGAAGTCGAAACCACTCGGCCAGGCTCCGATGCCATGTCCACCTCCAGCGGCCCCGCCCGTTCCAAGGCGGTCAGCGAATCCGTCACGCTTTCGAAAAACTTGGCCCGTGCCCCCACGGGGAGCCGGAACGACCCGATGGGCGAATAGGCGGTCGCCGCGCTGCGCACGGGCTCGGTTTCACAGCGCCCAGCCCGGTTGGCCCGGCTGTTGGAATGCCCACGACGTTCGAGAATGCTTATATTATACCTGCGGTATATAAGACGATCAAGCCATTGCTGTCTTTGGCGGCCGGGAAAAGTCGTGGCGGCGGCAGCCCGAGGCGGGAAGTCAGCGATGGGCGCCGTACCGGCCCAACCTTTCCCGGCTCCCGATGCCCGTCGGCCTGTCCGGGGAGCTTGGTGCGGGCGGCCCTGGGCCGTAGGTCGACGTTCCCATCTCAGGCCTCGACCACCAAGGCTGGGTCGAAGGCATCGGCCGCATCCCACCGCCGCAAGGGATTGGCGACGACCCTGGTCCGGCCGATGCGGTAATCCGCCGGGGCGACGGCCCGGCCGTGGACCCAGAGCGTCGGCGCCCCCCAGGCGTGCATGACATCCTCCAGGTCCGAGGCATGCGAGGCTGCCAGCCAGGCGTCCCCGAGCCATCCCGTCCAGGCGTCGGGCAGCGAACGGCGTGAAGGCGCGAAGTGGGTGAGCACGACGGCGCGGTCCCCGGGGCGAACACCGGGCACGAGCGTCCCGGGTCCCCTCGCGACGTTCAGCGATTGACACACGATGCTGGTGAGGGCGTCCTCGATGTATCCCCGCGACCTTGCATGGGCCCCGAGGGCGTCGAGCGGCGACCACGGGCGCCCCCGCCGAAGCAGGACGCGCCGGCAATCCGCCCAGCTGTGGCGGGCCGCGACCCTGGCTAGGCGGCCCTCGAAGCTCCCTTCGAGGCACCAGTCGGTCCACAGGGTCGCCCCGACCACCACGGTCCCGCCGCCGGCCTCGGGACCGATGCGTACCGCATCGTCGGCGAGCAGGTGGATGCCGAGGTCCCGGGCGAGGTCCCGGCCGCGGGCGACCGCCTCCACCATGGGCGTCTCGGACCACAGCTCCGCGCTGCCCGCCACCATCAGGACGGGCCTGTTTCCCTGTCTGCCGTCCAGGGCGCGCGCCAACCAGTTCAACGCGACGTCCAGCCCTATGGCCACTCCGCCCGCCACCAGCAGGACGTCGAACTCGGGAAGCGGATCGGGGAGCCGGAACCCGGGATTGCGGTCGATGAGCAGGTCGGACAGGATCCAGAACCTCGCGTTCTCCCTTCGGCTCCCGACGGAGGCCGGTCCTGGACAGGCCGTCCGCACCTCGGGCGTCGGGTCGATCCGCGCTCGGGGCCGAAACGGAAGCGGCAACGGCTCCGGGACCTCGGCGCCCGGAACACGACGAGGGGGGCGAACATGCCGCGTCATCGTAGGCCCCCGGCGGCCGCCGATCCCGTTCCGGTCGAGCCCTGGGAGCGGAACGGAATGGGATGCGGCGGAGGTGCTCCCCGGCATCCTAGCGCACGAGGCTCACGGGCGAAGTCCGGCAAGGGCGTCTCCATCGGTTCTCGGCTTGCGGGAGGCAGTCAGGGCGGGGCGGCCGCCCCGGGCGGTCTCAGACCTCGACGACCAGCCCGGGCTGGAAGCGCGGGTTCTCGCCGGGATATCCTCGCGGGTTGCAGAGCACGCGGGTCCCGCCGAGGCGGTAGTCGAACGGCGTATGGGTGTGCCCGTGGACCCAGAGCGAAGGCCGACCGGCCTCGATCAGGTCGTCCAACCGCGACGCGTAGGCGGCATTGAGCGGCTTGCCGAGGAACCGCGGCGCGACGCTCCCCGCCGCGGGAGCGTGATGCGTGACCACGACGTGCGCCCGCGTCGTCGCGTCCGCGGCGGACCGGAGCGCGGTTTCGAGGAAGCGGCGTGACGCGAGGTGCAGCGCGAGCGCCTCCTCCGGCCGGAACCGCCGCCACTCCGGCTTGCGGCTCCAGGCGATGAGGCGGTGATCGTTGAGGCCCACGCGTGCGTCCCGCATGGCGGGGACCCGCGTCGCCGGTCCGTCGAGCTCGTAATCCGTCCACAGGGTGCATCCCGAGACCACGACGTCGCCGAAGCGGACGGTGTCGTTCTCCAGGAGGTGAATTCCGGCCTCCATCGCGGCCGCGCGCCCCGCCTGCAACTCGTCCGGCAGGCATCGACGGTAGAATTCATGGTTTCCGGCCACGAACGCGACCGGCATATGCGGCCGGACCGTCGCGGCGAGCCACGCGATTGACTTGACGAGGCCCTCGCCGACGTCGCCGGCGACCACCGCGAGATCGGCCCCGGGGATCGAGGCTGGGGTCCATGGACTCCCGATGTCGATGTGCAGGTCCGAAAAGATCCATAGGCGCATCGGTTCTCCCTCGGTGTCGTCACCCGGAAGCCGCAGCCGGTCCGGCGCCCCGTCGTCGCTCCCGGCGGAGACGCCCGCCGGCTTAAGTTCCACCCGGGACCGCCACGCATAGGCGAACCGGGCATGGTGCGGTCCGCCCGTCCCGTCGGCGGCGAGACGGTCGAGCGCATCGGCGAGGAACGTCGCGGCAGCCTTTTCGCCGCGAAGCGCCAGCGCGAGCGCCGCGGTGGCGACCACGTCGACGTCGGGATGCGCCGGACCGCATCGTCCGAGGACCGCCCGGGCGTCGCGGAGCGCCGCCGGGGCGTCTTCCCATTCCGAGGCGGCCACGGAGGGACCGGACCCTTGGAGGGCAGCCGTCGCCGCAGCCAGCAACGGCTTGGCCAGATCGGGCGCGAGGGCGCCCGGTCCGACCGTCCGCCACAACCTGGTGAGGGACGTCGAACCGCCCGCCGCCGGCAGCGCCCAGCGACGTTCGCCTTGGGGGTGCACGGGCATCTCCTGACATCCTCGCATGGCCGCCCGGACAGGCGGCGAGGGCTCCCCCGCCCACATCTCGACGGGCGGGACCGGCTTCCGCCTTTCGAGCGAGGGAGGGGCGACCCGCCTCGACGGAAAGGGAGACGGTGCGCTACTGCAGGGAGGGACGCGGACCGGCGGGCCGTCCCAGGCGGTAGAGCCTGGAATAGGTGCGCGCCCAGGTACGACGGTCGGAAACGTAGACTTCCGAGGTTCGGACCCGGCGACCTGGGGGAAAGTCCGGATGGTGCGTGACGCGACCGACGAGCGCCGCGACCGGCCGCATCCCGAACTCCCATTCCTCAAGGACGGGGGCGGCGGCGAGTTCCTCCGCGGACGGGTATTCGCCGTCCTCCGCGGCGTCCAAGGCATCGGCAAGGTCCCGGAGCCGGTCCTGCGCGTCGCGGCGGTCCGCCTCGCCCATCCCGGCCAGGACGGGAGCGATGACGTCGCCGGGATGCCCCGGCATCGGGACCGCACCGGGTACGACCGCGTTCAGCACGCGAAGCGCAGCGCGAACGGACAGGGACGCGAGCAGGGATCCATGGGCCGGGGCGGCGGCGTCCCGCAGCGGAGCCGGCAGGCCGCGAGGGATCACGCGGATCGAGGTGTCGTCCAGGCCCGCGGCCGCCGCCGTGTCGCGCACGGTTCGGTCGGACGCTCCGAGTGAGGGGAAACCGCACCCCAGCAGCCAAGGGACGGCGGCATGCGCGGTCGCGCGCAGCATGGACACGGCCATGGCGCGTTCGAGGACGGACGGTCCGACGGCGATCACCCTGGGACATTCCCCGAGATCAACCGGGCAGTCCGCCGCCCACCCTGGCGGCAGGTCGAGCACCACGAGGCGTCGCGCGGGATCGGCGGCCGCTTCCCGCGGGAAGTCCTCTGCGAAGGAGGGACCGTCCCTGCAAAGCTCGACAACGCGCAGCGTGTCCGGCACGCTGTCGAGTCGAGGCAGCCGGGATTCGTGCGCGCCTACGACGCGCAGGAGCGTCGTGGCGGTGCCGACCGAGGCTGCGGCACGGGCAATCAGGAAGGCGGCGTGCGTGCCAACGGCACGGCCATCGCCGCCGAACAGCGCGATGATCATGGCGAAACCCCAAAGGCGGAAAGCGGCCCTCCCGCTCGACGATCAGTCGGGCGGGGGCGGGCAGTCGGCGGTGCTTGTTGAAGTTCCCAATTATACCTGTGCTATAAAAATCTTTCAAGCCTCGCCCGACGCGCCTCGGGGAGTGGACTTCGCCTCGGCTGCGGATTTCCCTCCGGACCGGACCGTGCCAGGATACCTATGCCAAGCCGCCCGCCTGCTGGTCGGTCTCACCCAGCAGGAGCTTCACCTGCTGGCGCGCGTTTCGAAGAAGTCGATCAACGACTACGAGAACGGCTTCATCGCGATCCGAGTCGCGCTTGCGAAGCGCTTGGTCGCGGCCCTTCGCGGCGCGGGCGCCCGTTTCATCGCGGGCGAGGGATACGTCGGCGTGATCGTGAGCGGGCGGAGAACGGAGGCGGGCGTCCCGGCGGCTCCCTTCGGACAGGGAGTCCAGGAAGCCGGGATCGTCTCCGACCCGGGTCCCTCGGGCGGTTCCGCCAAGCCGCGCCCCGCCCGCGGCAGGCGTGCGTCGCAGGGGGATTGAGGCTCGAAATCCCCCGGTGGCGGTTCTCGGCGCGTTCCAGGCTCACCCCGTCCTGCCTTCGAGCCTCGTCACACGACCTTGCCGACGAGGCTCCCGATGCCTGCGGTGACGCCCACGGCGAGTGATCCCCGGAACGTCACCTGTACTGTACCGTCGCCCGCGGCACTGCGGCACCACCCGCCTTCGCCCCGAGGGCGCCGAGAATGGCGAGGAACACCAGCGAGGCCGCTACCTCCGTGTATTCGGGCCCGCGCTCGACGTAGATGCGAGCGAGATTTTGGCGCTTCGCCAGGGGTCGTCGGTGAGTTCGAGCCGCTCGCGGTCGGCCCGCTCGGTCTCGGACCGGGAATTGACCGAAGGGCACTTCCCGACCGCCATCGACATCGCGCTAGCCATCAGGATCTCCCCGTTTGTGCGTGGCGGACACCGCGACGCCGACGCTGAGGCTCGCGGTCGATACGGGTCCATCGTTGGTGCTAAACGCCGCGACGCGAAGCCAGCCGGCACGGTCGATAAGGTGCTGTGCGGGTCCTATTTACGGCTACGGCGAGAACAGCGAGGGTCGGCAGGCCCAACGTGTTCATCCGAAAGACCTTTGACCGCAGCACGAGCTGAAACTTTCGTGGCGGATAAACCAGCGCTGCGTCATGGCCGACACGGCGCAAGCTTGCCCGGCTTTTCCTGAGCAGGTCCCGGATTCAGGAGATGCGGCCGTGCTCATGCGCGCACTGTCGATGGTCGGCCAGCGTCTCGATCACCCGACACTCCCCCACCCGACCGTGGCCACATGCCTCGACCATGCGCCGCAACTCTCCGCGCAAAGCCACGAGTTGCCCGATTCGACGCTCGACCTCGGCCATGTGTCGACGGGCGATGCCGTCCACCTCCGCGCAGGACCGGTCCGGCTCGGTGGACAGAGCCAGCAACTCGCGAATCGCCTGGATCTCGAATCCGAGTTCGCGCGCATGACGGATGAAATTGAGCCGGGATATCTCTGTCTCCAAATAGCGACGCTGCTTGCCCTCGGTGCGGGTCGGGGCCGGCATCAAGCCTGCTCCCTCGTAGTAGCGGATGGTTGGCACCTTCACGCCCGTGCGGCGCGACAGCTCTCCGATTGAAATGTTCATATCCCGGCCAAACCTCCAGTCCTTAGAGGTTGCACTCTCCTTCCTCCTCGATGGGAAGGGGGCACGAAAGCGGATGGCTCCGACGAACTGTCCGAACGCCATCCGTCACTCGACCGTTTTAAGCCGCCGCAGCCCATCCTTTTGACCTTGAAGCTTTGCGTGACGCTCTCCCGTTGATGACGTCGCACACGGATGGGACCTCCCATGGTGGGAACGTGAAGGGCCTCAGGCGCTCGATCTTCCCTCTCCAAGGAGCCGCAGCGCGTTTGCCGTCACCAGCACGGTTGCCCCGGTATCCGCCAGGATGGCAGGCCATAGGCCGGTGACCCCTAGAACCGTCGTGACCAGGAACACTGCCTTCAAGCCGAGCGCCAGGGCGATGTTCGTCCTGATGTTGAACAGCGTCCGGCGCGAAAGCTCGATCATCCGGGCGATGTCTGCGACGCGTCCGTGCAGGGCCGCCGCATCCGCCGTCTCAAGCGCCACGTCGGCGCCCCCACCCATCGCGATACCGACGTCCGCGGCCGCGAGCGCCGGCGCGTCGTTGATGCCGTCGCCGACCTTGGCCACCACGGCGCCAGTGGCTTGGCGCTCCCGCACGATCCGCTGCTTGTCCTCAGGCAGGAGCTCGGCCCACACCTCGATGCCGAGCGCGGCCGCCACGGCCCAGGCCGTCCGCGCGGTGTCGCCGGTCAGCATGATCGCGCCGACGCCGAGCGACGCAAGGCGGTCGACCCCCTCCCTCGCGTCGGACCTGGGCTCGTCTCGCATCGCGAGCAGCCCGGCTACCGCCCCGTTCGCGAGGAGCACGGACACGGTCTTACCCTCGCCCTGGAGCCCGGAGACCCGCTCCTCCTGATCGGGCGTGAACGGCACGCGCGCGCCGGCTTCCCTCGGCGAGCCAAGGAACAAGTCGAGCCCCCCGACCTTGCTGGCGATGCCCTTGCCGCCGAATGCCTGGGCCCCGAATGCCGGGGGCACCGGCGCTCCGGCCTCGGCGGCCTTGGCCAGCACGGCCCGGGCGAGCGGGTGCGAGGAGCCACCCTCAAGGGCGCCCGACAGCGACAGCACGTCCCGCTCGGACCTCCCGAATGCCACCACGTTCGTCACGACGGGCTTGCCCTCCGTCAGGGTTCCCGTCTTGTCGAAGGCGACCGTCGTCACCGAGGCCAGCCGCTCCAGGACGGCGCCGCCCTTGATGAGAAGCCCGCGCCGGGCCCCGGCCGAGAGGCCGGCCGCGATGGCCGCCGGCGTCGAGATGACGAGCGCGCAGGGGCAGCCGATCAGCAGGATCGCCAACCCCTTGTAGACCCAATCCCCCCACGCGCCGCCCGTGAGAAGCGGCGGGACCACCGCCACCAAGGTGGCCACCGCGACGACGGCGGGGGTGTAGACCCTGGAGAACCGGTCGATCAGGCGCTCGGTCGGCGCCTTCGCCTCCTGCGCTTCCTCCACCAGCTGCACCACCCGGGCGATGGTGTTGTCCTTGGCAGCCGCGGTCACCCGGACGCGGAGCGCCCCGTCGCCGTTGACCGTCCCGGCGAAGACTGCGTCGCCAGGCTCCTTGCGCCTCGGCACGCTCTCACCGGTGACCGACGCCTCGTCGACGTCGCTCCCGCCGTCGAGGATGGTCCCGTCCGCCGGGACGCGGTCACCCGGCCGCACCAGCACGGTGGCGCCGACCTTGAGGCTCGCGGCGGGCACAGATTCAGTCGTGCCGTCGCGTTCCAGCAGCGCCGTCTCCGGGACGAGACCGGTCAACCCACGGATGCTCGCCCGGGCTCGACCGGCAGCGACGCCCTCCAGAACTTCGCCGATCAGGAACAGGAAGACGACGGTCGCCGCCTCCTCGGTCGCCCCGATGACGGTCGCGCCGACGGCGGCGATCGTCATGAGCATCTCGATGGAGAAAGGCGTCCCATGCCGGGCGGCCAAGATAGCTCGTCGGGCAACCGGCACCAGCCCAACCGCCATGGCCGCGAGGAAAGCCCAGCGCTCGGTAATCGGCGCGACGTGCCCGAGCGCGTAGGCTGTCACCAGGGCCGCGCCGCAGGAAGCCGCCAGCAGGGCTTTCGGCGCCCTCCACCAAGGTGTCTCAGCGGTATCCCCCAACGCCACGGCGTCCGGGTCCTCGGCCCCGTAGCCGAGGCCGCGGACGGTGTCAGCGATCATTCTCGCATCGGTCCCGGGTCCGTGACGCACCGCGAGCGTCTCGGCGGCCACCGAGACCTGCACCTGCGCGATGTCGGGCAGGCGGCGCACGGCGGCCTCGACCTTCGCCGCGCAGGACGCGCAGTCCATGCCGGTCACCCGCAGGCGGGTCGTCGGGACGTCGGTCCTGTCCAGGGTCGCTGCTTCGGTCACGGCGGGTGCCTTCCTTGTGGTTAAGGCGACCCTACTTCCTCTAGCGACTAGAGGAGCAAATATCTTGAAGCCCATCGCAATCGGGGAATTGTCGCGGCAGGCAGCCGTGAAGGTGCCGACCATCCGATTCTACGAGGAGCGCGGACTCCTGCCGCGCGCGTCCCGAACGGAAGGCAACCGGCGGACCTACGGCGCGGCCGACGTCCGCAGGCTTCGGTTCATTCGGCACGCGCGTGAACTCGGATTTGAGATCGAGGACATCCGCGCGCTGCTCGATCTCGCCGAGCAGCCGGAACGCCCGTGCGGGGAGGTAGACGCAATCGCCCGCCGGCATCTCGCTGACATCGACGACCGGATTGCGCGGCTCACCGGGTTGAGGGTGGAGGTCCAGGCGATGCTGGATCAATGCTCGCGGGGCAGTGTCCGGGAATGCCGCATCGTCGAGGTGCTGGCCGATCACGGTGAATGCCTGCACGAGGTTCACTGATGCCTACGGCCACGCGGAATTGGATTTTATGCGCTCACCACGTTCGAAACCCCTTGCTCCTCCAGTCGCTAGAGGAATTAGGCGTGCCGCATATGTCGGACGCCCCGCCGAGGGCATGAAGCCGAGCGGATTTCCCAATGACCGGACACGCAGATCGCTCCGTCCGTGCCCTCCGTGACGGAGGTGGACACGAACACGGCCATTCCGGCAATGCTCAGGCATCCTTCGGTTTCGGAAGGGCCTTCGCCGTCGGCATCGGTCTGAACGTCGCCTTCGTGATCGTCGAGGCGGTCTACGGGTTCTTGAGCAATTCCCTCGCCCTCGTCGCCGACGCAGGCCACAACCTCTCGGACGTACTCGGGCTCGCCGTCGCCTGGGCCGCGGCCATTCTCGGGAAACGGGCGCCTAAGCCGCGCTACACCTACGGCATGAAGAGCTCCTCGATCCTGGCCGCCTTGTTCAACGCGGTCATCCTCCTCGTCGCCATGGGCGCCATCGCCTGGGAGGCCGTCCGGCGCTTCGGTGAGCCCGCACCGGTGGCCGGGACCACCGTGATGGTGGTCGCGGGCATCGGCATCCTGATCAACGGCATCAGCGCTTGGCTGTTCGCATCGGGGCGCGAAGGCGACCTCAACGTGAAGGGGGCCTTTCTGCACATGGCCGCCGATGCCGCCGTCTCGGCGGGCGTCGTCGTCGCCGGCCTGCTTATCGCCCTGACGGGTTGGCGTTGGCTCGATCCGGTGACCAGCCTACTCATCGCCGCGGCGGTCGTATGGAGCACTTGGGGACTCCTGCGCGACAGCGTGCGGATGTCGCTCGCCGCCGTGCCCCCCGGCATCGACCCTGACGCCGTGCGCGCGCATCTGCGGGGCTTGGAGGACGTCACGGCCGTCCACGACTATCACGTCTGGCCGATGAGCACGACCGAGGTCGCCCTGACGAGCCATCTCGTAAGGCCGGACGGCACGGACGACGCTTTCCTTATACGAGCCGCACGCGAATTGAGGGGCCGCTTCGGGATCGTCCACGTCACGTTGCAGGTCGAGACGAGCGAGACGACCGCCTGCGCCCTGGCCCCGGACGGCGTGGTCTGAACCTGCGATGCAAGCCTGGCTCTATACCCTCATCCCGGCAGCCGCCGCCGTCCTCGGCGCCGCGGTCGCCGTCAACATGCGGCCGGGACCCGTCTTGGTCAGCGCCATCCAGCACTTCGCCGCAGGCGTCGTATTCGCCGCGGCGGCGGGCGAGATCCTGCCTGACCTCAAGCATGCCGGATCGCCTTGGGCCACCCTGGTCGGCGGCGGCGTCGGTGTTGCCGCCATGCTCGCGGTCCGCACTCTGGAGCGTCGGGTGAAAGGACCAGTCGGTCTACTGACCGTCACCGGAATTGATATCTTGGTGGACGGGCTCGTCCTCGGCATCGCCTTCGCAGCGGGCGCCAAGGCCGGTTTCCTGCTTACGGTCGCCCTGACCATCGAGGTGCTGTTCCTCGGCCTGACCGTCGCGAACGAACTCGGCGAGGGCGGAACCTCGAAAGCCAGGGTGGTCGGCTTGACCGCCGCCCTCGTCGTCCTGCTGCCGCTCGGTGCGCTGCTCGGCGGCCCGGTCGCCACGCTGCCCGCGGCCATCCGCGGCGGCTTTCTCGCCTTCGGCCTGATTGCGCTCCTCTACCTCGTGACGGAGGAACTTTTGGTCGAGGCACACGAAACGGAGGACCGTCCATGGGTGACCGCGATGTTCTTCGCAGGCTTCCTGCTATTGCTCTTGCTCGATGAGCTTGTCGGTTGATGGCGCACGTGCCGGCCGCGTTTGATGCGTCATCACGAAAGGCTTTCGGGTCGATGACATCAGCTCTTCAGTAGCGCGAGCGTCTTTCCTTTCAGGTCGTCAAAGGTCGCGATAGTGCGCAGATTGGCCTCGTACGCTCGCATCGCAGAGCGAAGTTCGGACATCTCGACCGTAGGGCGGACATTGGGAAGCTTGAGGTTGCCGCCAGCATCGGCGGCGGGGTGTCCAGGACTATGAACCGTCGGGAATTCGGTCTTGTCGCGTACGATACGGATGGCCGGTGCCTCTTCGGTGTTGCCCGTGATCGGCTCGAACACTGCAATCTTGCGCCTATAGGGTTCGCCGTCTGGGGCGGACGCCGTGGAACGCGCGTTGGCAATATTCTCGACCGACACGCGCATGCGACCCTGATGTATGCGTAGGGCGGCAGACGCCAAGCTTGGCCCGGAAATGTCGTCCTTCATCGCCGCCAGCCTCCCTCTTGCCGGCATCCTGTCCCGGCGTGCACAAATTTGTTAATCAAATCTAATGAGTTAGAGTTAAAAAAAGGTTAATTCACGCCTCATGGTGTTAGAGTAATCCGAGCGCCGGCCCGTCCGAATTCAGGAGTATTCGGCGATGTCTTCGAACCACCGTTCAGCTCTTTTCCGGGAAATCGGGCGAACGAGCATCGGATCGCTCCATTCGCACCTCCGCGACAGCCGGATCCATAGGCCGATTTGTACTCACCCGGCATCGACCGCTTCTGACTTCAAAATTTTGATATCCTCGTAAATTACATTTAATTATGTATAGAGCATACTATCAAATCAAATTGGTCGTATTTTTGGTCGAGCAGTCGTATCGACAATATAAAATATGCAAAATTTATACAAGTGACTTCATTGACGTTCGTGGCCCACTCGATGAGAGTCCCCTGATGCGTTATCTGAATCTGACGGAGACTTTGTTCGCAATGGACCCCGCGGCGATGGATGAAACGGTGGCTGATGGAACGCGATGACAGGCCGGGAGCGGGCTGCGCACAGGAGCACATCCTCCTGATCGAAGACGACGACGGCATGCGGGTGTTGGTCACGCGACTCCTGAGGGAGAGCGGCTACCGCGTCACCGGTTGCCGCAGCGGCGCCGAGATGTGGTCGCTTCTGCCCGGGAAGTCGGTCGATCTCGTCTTGCTCGACGTGATGCTGCCCGGCGCCTCCGGCTTCGATCTGCTGCGGGCGCTGCGCAGCAAGGGCACCGTGCCGGTCATCATGCTCTCCGCCCGCAACGAGGAGGCGGACCGGGTACTCGGACTCGAACTCGGAGCCGACGACTACGTCGCCAAGCCGTTCGGCCGGCCGGAACTCCTTGCCCGCATCCGCGCGGTGCTGCGTCGGACCACCATCGCGCCGGCCGCCACCGCGGCGGAGAGGGCACAGGTTCTGACCTTCGCCGGCTGGCGGCTCGATTTGCGCAGCCGGCAGCTGACCGATCCCGGGGGGGCTGCCGTAGACCTCTCGGGGGCCGAGCACGACCTACTCATGGTGTTCCTAGAGCATCCCGGGCGCGTGCTCGGCCGCGAGCAGATCCTGGAGATGAGCCGCGGACGGCTCGCCGCCCCGTCCGACCGTAGCGTGGACACCCTGGTCAGCCGCCTGAGGCGCAAGCTCGAACCGCCCGAGGGCACGCTCCCCGTGATCAAGACGGTTCGCGGCTCCGGCTACATGATGGCCGCCAAGGTCGAGCGGGCGTGAAACAACTGGTCGATCTTGCCCGCAGCCTGGAGGGGCGCACCGTCGCCGTGCTGTTGCTGGCGGTACTCGTGGTCCACGGGGGCGCGTTGTTGCTGTACCGTCAGTCGGCGTCGGCCGCGGCCGACGAGGCGTTCGCGAACGAAGTGGCGCGACAGCTCGTCTTGGCGCGGGAAGCGGTACTGCGGCGACCGCCGGGGGAGCGCGGCATCGAGGCAAAAGCCCTCTCGTCGGGTCATTTCGAGATAGGCTGGGAGCGGGGGGAATCCGCCGAGACGGGCAAGACAGACCCCGCCTTGCGCGATCTGCGCGAACGCGTCCTGGAGATCGAGCCCGTGCTCGGCCCAGGTCTGGCGCTCGCCCTGGCGGCGCCGGACGAGCCGCTGCACCAACAGGACCTGCGCGGCGCCTTCCCGCTGCCGGACGGCAGTTTCCTGACCTTCCGGTCCGCCCATTCGCCTCACCTGGTCCACCTTGCACCCTGGGCGTACCTCGCCACCGCGATGGCGATCCTGGTCGGCGTCGCCGCCGTCGTGCTGGTGCACCGGATCGCCGGCCCGCTCAGGGAACTTACGCACGCCACCGTCCGGATCGGGCACGGTACGGTCGTGTCCGTGCCTGAGGTCGGACCGGACGAGACGCGCGGGATCGGTCGGGCGCTGAACGCGATGCAAGGGCGCATCCACCGCCTCGTCGCGGAACGGACGCAGGCTTTGGCGGCGGTCTCGCACGATCTGCGCACGCCGATCGCCCGGCTCCGTCTTCGCCTGGACAAGGTCGATGACCTTGCGGACCGCCGTGCCATGGCTGCCGACCTCGACGACATGCAGGCCATGATCGACGCGACGCTGTCGTACCTGCGTGGCGAAGCCGACCCGGAAGCACGGCAGGTCGTCAACGTGGCGAGCGTGCTGATGAGCGTCGCCGACGCCTCCGCGGACGTGGGCCGCGAGGTGGGCTACGACGGCCCCGGCCGGGCGCTGGCGTCGGTACGTCCCGTTGCCTTCCGCCGCGCGGTCGAGAACCTTGTCGACAACGGTGTGCGCTACGGGATCCGGGTCCGGGTCGGCATCGAGATCGAAGAGGCGACCCTGGTGGTGCGCATCGACGACGACGGCCCCGGCATCGCGCCGGAGGACGTCGCCCGGGCCTTCCAGCCCTTCACCAGGCTGGAGGGGTCGCGTAACCGCAACACGGGCGGGACGGGGCTCGGACTGACCATCGCCCGGCGCGCGGTCGAGGCGGACGGCGGCACGCTCGTCCTGTCGAACCGGCCAGAGGGCAGCCTGCGGGCCGAGATCCGCCTGCCGAGGGCGAAGGGACGCGATTGAGACGCGGCCTACCGGGCGGTCGCCGGTGCGTCGGGGTGCGCGTCCGGCTGCGCCGACCGCTCGTTCGAGACATAGCCGCTCCCAGGCAGTGCCACCGTGAGGATGATGCCTGCGACAGCCAGCGACGCGGACAGGGCCGCCGGAACGAGGAAGGCATCGGGACCAAGGGCCTTCTGGATGAAGCCGCCGGCGACCGCGCCAAGCGTCAGGCCCGCCCAAAGCGGTGCCTGGAGCCAGAACGACGGCGCGGGCTTGTGCAGGACCATGTTCGCCAAACCGGTCCCGAAACGTACGACGGTTCCGGTGACGTAGGTCAGGGCGAGGCTCCGCCCGGCCTCATCCTGCAGCGTCGCATTCAGCATGCCGAGGGCAAGGACGACGGGATAGGCATGAAGAGGAAACGCATCGGAAGCTTCCGGCAGGAGGTTGCCGATGGACAGCAGGACGGCCTGCGCGCCGAGCAGGACCGAAAGACGCCACCGCCCAGCCCAAGCCGCAACAAGGGTGCCGGCGAACGCACCGAAGCAGAACAGCGCGATGGTGCTGCCGAACCTGGTGACGCCCGACCAATCGAAGGAACTGGCCGCGACGCCGAACCGGGTCGTGTTCCCACTCATGAACGACATGAACAGTTGAGAGTGTTCCAGGAAGCCTATCGAGTCGGCCGAACCCGCCAGGAATGCCAGCGCGACGGCCAGGGGCACGCGGGTCTCGGGTCTCGACGGGAAAGATCTGTCCACTTGGCCACCTGTCGCTGCCGCGTCGGATCTCGCCGGGGTCGCGTTCGACCCGGCGTCCGGTCCTGCGGGGAGCCGGTAGGGATACGTCGACCCCATGGCCGAGGCTTTGCTCGACCTTGACGAAGTGTGTCGGCACGCGCGCCTGACACACTTCGTCACGAACGCGGCGAACGGCAGTCAAACGGGTCGGCTATCTCCACTCCTCAAGCGGCCGATGTGGCCGATGGAAGGGATACAGATCGATGAAGCGTACGCTTGCCGCCGTTCTCACCGCCGCGATGCTGGCCGGAGCGGCCACGCCCGCCCTCGCGGTCGACGGGCACGGCAACGCCTCCAATCCGGAGCGCAGCGTCCCGAACTCGGGCGACGTCTCCGGCGGACCCGCCCACCGTGACGATCCGCGGGTGCGGGAGGCGCAGGAGAAAGGCCCGGACGGCAAGCCCGCGCACCGCGAAGGCGACGGCCACGCGCACGGGCACAGCCAGGATAAGCCCGGCAAGAAGTAAGCTTCCCACGAGGTGACACGATGAGCGGGAGACGCGCGATGCGATTGCTGCCCCTGCTCGTCGTCTTCGCGCTCCTGGCAACGGGCCTCGGCTACGCGCTCGCGGCGTCCCCTTGCCCGGACGACTTTTCACGGTGCGATACAGCCCCCTCACGCATCGTGGAAACGCCCGCCTCGACGCAAGTCGGGGCGGGCGTCCGCCTTGGTTCGGTCGACCGAAACGTTCAGTCGTCGAACTCGCGGTGATCGTGGCGCTCAAAGCCGTGGCGGTTCTCGTCCCGGTCGTCGTGATGATGGCGACGAACCTCCACGTGGTCGTGGTCGCCGTGATGGTGGCGGCGCACCTCCTCATGATGGTGGGGAGGTGGTCCGTAGCCGTAATGTTGGGCCGACGCGGTCATGGGGACCGATGCGAGGGCAGCGGTCGTCAGGGTGATCAAGCGACGTTTCATGGACGAAAATTCCTTGCTGGTCGCACAAGGCTCTGCCGACGGCTTTGAACGGGGCGTGAAGCGACCATTCAGTATCCTCCGACCAGGGAAGCCTTCACCACAACGGGCGACCGCAGCTTGCGACACAGCCTCGGAATCGCAGATAAGGACGGTGATGACTTCGGCGCGGCGCCATATGAGCTTCGGAGCGATGACGGGGTGGTGGGCAACCGCCGCCCTCGCGCTCGTCCTGGCGCTGGCCATCGCGATGCCCGGCGCCGGTCTCATGGACGACCTTGTCTCTCACCAGGGCCGTCAAGGCCATGACAGGAGCGAACTCTCGCTCGTCCCGCATACGGTGTCTGGCCTGGATCATGCCTCCGACCCCGGGTCAGCCGACCACGTCCATTGCGGTTGCCACGTCGCCTTGAGCACGACCGTCGCCGGCGATGCCCCGCTCCCCGACGGAACGCGCCCCTCCTACGCCAGATTGTCCGAGAGGATGCCCTCGGTCTCTCCCGACCGCCTGCCAAGGCCGCCGCGCGCCTGAGGTGACGCCGCGAAGGCGGCGCGTCACGAACCCGGGTCCGACCGACCCGAGCCGTCTCCTCACGTCACCGACCGCGATTGTCCGGCATGTCCGTCATCGGCTTCCGGCACGCCCGAGCAGGCATCATGCGCATCATCCTGACCGCCCTCATCCTGGCCGTCGGCGTCCTCGTGGGCGCTGCGGTTCCCGCCGTCTCCGGCTTCGTCCAGGGGCTGTTGATATCGGCTGGCCTGCCGCCGACCGTCTTCAACCTCGCCAGCGGCCCCACCGCCGCGAATTCCGCCGAGGCTTCCCCCGGCGAGGCGGGCCACGCCGCGGGCGACGGACACGGTCACGGTCACGGCAAGCCGGCCAGTAAGCCCGGGGCCGAGCAGACCCAAGGCGAGCATGACCACTCCGAGGCCGAAGGCGAGGAAGGTCATGTCAAAATGACCGCCGAGCAGATCGAGAACCAGGACATCAAGGTGGCCAAAGCCGAGGGCGCCATGCTGTCTCGCCATATCCTGGTGCCCGGTACGATCACGCCCGACACCGACCGGATCGCGCGGGTCCCTGCCCGGGTCGTCGGCACCGTCGCCGAGATGCGCAAGCGCCTGGGCGACGCCGTCAAGAAGGACGAGGTCGTTGCCGTCCTGGATAGCCGCGAGGTCGCGGACTCCAAGAGCGAGTACCTCACCGCCTCGGTGAAGGCCGACCTGGAGAAGACCAATTTCGAACGGCAGCAGGCGCTCTGGGACAAGCGGATCTCGGCCGAGAGCGCCTTCTTGAATGCCAAGGCGGTCTATTCCGAGGCGACGCTGCGCCAGGATCTGGCGCGGCAGAAGCTGTCGGCGCTGGGGCTCGACGCGACGGCGGTGGCCAAGCTGGCCAAGCGCGACGAGACCACCCCGAACCTGTCGAGCCTGCGCCAGTACGAACTGCGCTCGCCGATGTCGGGGCGCATCGTCGAGCGAAAGGTCGACGTCGGCACCGCGGTGGGCAAGGAAGGCGACCCTTCCGACCTCTACACCGTCGCCGACCTCTCAACGGTGTGGATCGAACTTGCCGTTCCGACCTCGGAACTCGCCAAGGTCAAGGAAGGCGCGACCGTGACGGACGCGCCGGGCCAGGAGGGCGGCGTGCAGCACGAGAAGGGCAAGGTCGTCTTCGTCAGTCCTTTCCTCACCGCCGACACGCGTGCCGCCAAGGTCATCGTCGCCCTGCCGAACAAGGACATGGCCTGG
>NZ_BPQM01000064.1 GCF_022179245.1 Methylobacterium gregans | reverse complement strand
CTTCGCGCGCGCGCGAAGGCGCCCGCGTCGGGACAGGTCGGCGAGGGCTGTCGCGATGGCACGGTCGACAAGCGTCGGCTCAGGGATGCCCTCAGCCCGGCGCCGGGCGCGCTCGGCCCTCTTTCGGTCGGCGGCATCGCGACGCTCTCGGGCCGAGCGCGCCGAACCGGTCTCGGGCGCGCACGGCTCGTCAACGGGGATGTCCTCGGGCATGGCCTCGATGAGGCCGGCGAGCAGAGCGGAAGTTTCGAGGTGCATGGGCGGGATCTCCTCCGACGAGGATGCCACTCCGCCCAGCAAGGCACAGCGCCCAGAACGAAGATGGCCCCCCGTCCGTATGCGGACAGAGGGCCTTCACGATGAGGTGCATCGTCGGCCCGCGAGAGCCTGCCCGCATATTGCCAGGGTACTATGCAATAGGCAACGCCTATCGCACGCGGCGCTCTTTTTTCGCCATGGCCCTAAGCTCCGCCATTCTGGCGTCAGCGTGCCCGAGCTCTACGAGGCTGCGCTTGGCACGTGATTGAGCGATGATGTCCCCGAAGAGTTGGATACGCTCTTCTTTCGTCCTGGGCTCAGGCGGACGCGGCAGGGCCGCGGGGAGCATGCCGGAGGCAGGGGCCAGGGAGACGAGGATAGGCTCTGGAGGGGGCGCAGCGACCACGGGAGGGGCCGGGGGACGCACGGGCGGCGGGACGTCCTCGGGGTCCACCTCGGCGGGCGGGACTGAGACCCGGAGACCGCCGAGGGCCGGGAAAAAGCGAAGGGATGGCCCATGAGATACGGCGGGCTCCGGAGGCGCCTCGGGGGCCACGACAGGCAGGAGGGCCGCTAGGAAGGCAGGGAGGCCGACACGTGGGGCGGAGGGCACCGGACCGGCAGGGGCAGCCACGGGACAGGGAGGGGTCACGGGCGCCGGGAGGGAGACCTCAACAGCTACCGGCAGCGGGGCGGCCACCACAGGAGGCAGGGCCGCCATACGTGGCGGGAGCGGCCTCACCACAGGACGGAAGGCCACCCGCGCCTCCGGCAGGACGGTCTCCACAACGGCGGGCGAGACCCCTACGACCTCCGAAGGAGAGGTCACCACGGGCACCGCGGCAGGGGTGACCACAGGCTCCGCGGGGGCGGTCTCCCTATATCGGATCATTTGGATCGTCTCACCCATAGAATCCCTCCTCGAACCCTTTGTAGGGAATGACGAAATCCGGTCCAGCGTACCCTCCAGAACATCGCTCATGATGCTCTTCAACTCGTCCTTCCGACCCTCCGGTGCAAGGAAGCTGTCGTGAACCGGGAGGGCAGGCAGGCGAGCCTTCTCGCAGGCCTTCAGGACGTCGAGAGCCATGCGGGCATCGATGGCCATAAGGCTGACCCCGGCATCGCTGCCGATGTACCCCGCGATGGTCGGGTTGTGGTCGATGACTTGGTCGATGATGCGCCGGGTCTCGGCCCAGCCGTAGGGCCACACCGGCGAGCCGTCGGCCTTCTTCTGGCGGCCCTTCTCCATCAGGGCGCCGGCCGCAGCGTTCAGCGTCGCGGCGTTAAGGGCGATGTTGAGGGCGAGCTTGCCGACCCAGCGCTCATAGTAGGGGAGCGCGTAGCAGTCGAACTCCGCGGGCATCCGCTCGCCGCGCAGGCCGTAGAGGAGACGCGGATGCAGCGAGGCGTAGTCCTGCTCGATGCAGACCTCGCCGTTGATCAGCAGCTCCAGACGCCGGGCCTTGGGCAGCCCCTCCCAGAATCCCCCGTAGATTCGACCTCCCTGCCTGAAGCCGCCACGGCTGAAAACTCGGTAGAGGTCGATCTGAGGCGTCAGGCGGGCACAGACCCAGGTCTCGACCCCGTCCTTCACCTTCCGAGCGCGGACGTGGTGCGTGGTCCTCTGCCAGTCGTCCGGCGAGGCCGATGCCGAGACGTCGATGGAGAACGAGTTCAGGAATCGGTTGAGACCGCCAATCTCGCGCGTCAGGCGCCGCGTTTCGGGCGTGTCCTCGTAGTCGATGCGGGTGCCGTCCTCGTCCTTCAGGACGAGGGGACAGCGTGAGCCGAGATACTCGACGGGCTGCTCGGCTAGGATCTCGACGAGGCGGTCCGAGGCACGCACGCGGCTCTGCATGCCGTGCGTCAGGTGCGCGCCGGGCTTCGAGCGGATCTCCTCGATCAGGCCGAGGCGCGCGAGCTCGTCCACGCTCTGCAGCACCGACGCGTAGCTATAATCGGTCCCCTCGTAGCGCCCCTGCGCCGCGTAAAAGTCGCGGGAGCGGCTGTAGCTCACGTAGGGGCGGTCGCTGTCGGATGCTAAGGCGAGCGCCGCCAGGATGCTGGCCATGGCGCGGTTGATCTTGGAGCGGGAGAACTTCGGGAGGCCTGCGGCGGCTACGAGGTCGTCGGAGACTCGCCAGTGGAAATCAAGGGCGCGCGCATTTCGCGCCAGGTCATCATCGTGCAGGGGCATGGGGCTCTCGCGGTGGACCGCCGCCCCGGGGCACCTCTGACCCGGGGCGGCGAAACCCCATCGTCGTCCGCCTTTTCGCTTTTATCCAGAGTCACTTAGCCGGCCTCCAAGAACCTCCAAGTTCATCCTGGGCTCGATTGGGTTCCGGGTATCCGGATGGCAGCCGGCAGCCTCAACACGTGCCCCTGTTTTGAAAAGATGCTGCCGGGGTCATCCATTGTGGCTGGACCGCCGTGCGGGGCTCCCAGGTGTCTTCCCGGCGGGTGTGACAAATGCGCATGCGCTGTGGACAAGTTATGCGCCGCCGTGGACAGGGCATCCGATCCTTCAGCGTCAACCCTCCGACTTAGCAGGCAGCCCACCCCGCCGCATAGCTTTTCGAAGCGGTCAAGGCCCCCGTCGTCACTGTCGTCGACGGCACGGCATTCGCCAACAGCCGGGACGTCGCGGCCTACTTCAAGTGGGCGCACAAGAACGTCTTACAGGGCCTGCGTAACACGGAGGAGGTCTGCTCCCCCGAATTCGCCCGGCTGAATTTTCAGCCGGTCTACGTGCAGGGCCACGTGCGAAAGGTCCTCTCCAACTACCGCATGACGAAGGACGGGTTCGCCTTCGCCCTGCTCGGCTTCACGGGTGCGGAGGCGGCCCGGTTCAAGGAAGCCTACATCGCCGAGTTCAACCGCATGGCGGAGGTCTTCGCGAATCGGACCCTGCCGACGGCGCCGCAGCCGGTCGACCCGCTCGCCTTGCTGGACGAACCCCCTCCTGCGCAGCCTCCTCGGCCGGTATGCGGAGAAGGCCGCCGTCGAGAGGCAGGGACGCCTCCTCGCCGAGGCCGCCGTCGAGGCTGCCCGGCCGGCGGTGGACTTCGTCGAGGCCCTCGCGGATTCGGACGGCACGTGGGGGCTACGGGCGGCGGGCAAGGCGCTCCACCAGCCGCCGAACAAGTTCGTGGCCTGGCTGCGCGAGCGCGGCGACCTCTATGACCTGAACGGTGGCCCCGTCGCCAAAGAGGCGCTCGTCAAGCGCGGGCTCCTCACGGTCGCCTGGGAGATGCACGGCGGGAAGCCGCGGCCGACGACCAAGGTCACCGGCAAGGGCGTCGTCCACTACGCCCGCGCGCTCGGCGTCCGCCCGCCGGGGCGCCCGCACAGGGCCTCCTGCCGGGCATCGGCCCCGAGGACACCTAATCGGTAGCCAACCTCGCTTCACTACATTCAGGCCGGTTCCCCTCGGGGCCGGCCCTTTCTCTTGGGCGGCCATGGTGAAACCTGTGGAGAGCACCGCCCGGCGGGATCGCATCCGGCGGGCGGTTCGCCACCTTGGGGGCATGACCCTGCCCGACGCCAAGTGGCTCGACTTCCTCAAGGCCGGCATCCCGACCTTCATCGGGCTCGCCGCCTTCTCTGCCGCGACCCTCTACCTCAACCGCATCGGTGAGCTCCCTATGGAGCTGCCGGCGGTCGCGGCGCTGATCATTGCTGTGGTCGGGCTGCTCTCCGGCTCCCTGGCGGTCGGCCTACTGCTCGGCGCCGGGTACCGCGCCGCCGCCTGGTTCGTGAAGCCGCGCTACGAGGCTCACCTGTACAAGAAGCTGGCGGCCAAAAAGAAGCGGGAGTTCATCAGCTATATCCCGAACCTTAGCGACCGGGAGAGGATGATCTTCGAGCACCTTCTTCACCACAACCAGCGCACGTTCGAGAACACGCCGGACTGCGGGTTCGCATCGATACTCTATTCCCTCGGCTACGTGCAGGTCATCGGCGGGAACCGTCCGGTGGACCATTTCGCCATGCCCTTCGGCATCCCCGACCCGGTCTGGGAGGCGCTGCAGGAGCGGAAGTCAGAGTTCCCGTACCGCCTCGCGAACGCGCCACGGGGGAGGACGGTAGAGACGTCTCCCTGGCGCGTGCCCCGCGTCTGAGGGCTCAGTCCCCCGTGCCGAACTGCGCCGGCCCGCTCGCGCACGGTGTCGGCCCGTACCACGTCAGCGGGGCGCCCTCGCGCAGGTCGACGCACCACCGCCCGAGGGCGCGTCCGTCCCCGCACCAGAGCCCCTGCGCCATCTGCGCGGCTGCCCGGACCCGGCGCCGGGAGACCGCCTTCGTGCGGAGGTCCTGCCGGGTGCAATGGAGGTCCACGACGGAGTGCCCGCGCGCCGGGCTGACGTACATGGCCGTCGTCAGGACGACGTCGCCCCGCCGCTCGGTCGCGCCGAGATACCACGACGGTGCCGACCATGGCCCCTCCTCGGCGGCGGCGGGGGCGACCGTGCCGATCAGCACGAGGAGGGCGACGAGGCTACGCATGGGGGACACTCCGAGGGGTGGGGGACGGCCCAGCACGAGCCGTCGGGGGAGAACCAGACGAGGGCGGCCGCGCTGATCGGGCTGCCGTCCGGGACGGTGAAGGTGCCGGACGCGTACGGGTCGAATCGGACGCGAACCGCCGCGGCGGGGACTGCCTCCGATTCCACAAGGACGCCGCGGGCATGGGCGACGACTTCTCTCTGCATGCGGAGCCTGATGCGGGCGACGCCAGCGGCCGAGACGATGAACCGGACGTCCCGGAGGCAGAGGGCGCCCCGGTGCCCGACGACGCGGCCGCGCTCCCGGACGGACCAGCGTCCACGCGAGAGGCAGCGGTAGACCTCGACCGTCACGGTCGGGGGGCGGCGAGCCGGGCCGCGGCCTCCTGGATCGCGGCCGCGTCGAGGAGATATCCGCGCGCCTGTCTGGGGACGAAGCGACACGTGCGGCCCGGGCGCCACGACCGGCGGATACGCTCCGCCAGGTCGCGGAGCTCCACCGCGGTCACGAGATTTCCTCGGGCTTGCACCAGGGTCCGCCCGGCACGCGGACGACGCAGTCCTCACGGCGGACCGGAGCCGGCGCATGCGGGCGTGGCTCGCGGCGGCGCTCGCGATGCGTCCCCGTCTGCGTCAGGGCGCGGGCGACGCGGCTCGCATCGGCGAGGGCGGCCTCCGCATCCATCTCCCCGGTGGCCACTCGTGCCTCTAAGTCGGTGACGTAGAGAACGCCCTCCGTCAGGAGGCGGGCGTCGCCGGCGCCACGGTCGAGGGCTCGACGGAGCAGCGTGAGATTCGTGCGGAGCATCGTCTGGGGGGTGGGGGTCTGCAGCATGTCGGCCTCCCCCTCAGTTCCGGGCAGCCAGATGCTCGCGCGAGGCGAGCACAGTCTCGACGAGCCTCCGCACGAGCCGGACACTGCCCCCCTCCGTGAAGTGGGCCTCGACAAGCTCGGCCTCCTCGCCGTCGAGGTCGGGGAGCCACAGGGCGTCCTGGCCGCGCTCGGTGCGGATCTCCGCCATGACGCCGCGCAGCAGCACGGGGACGTCCTCGCGCCGGGGGGCGGACATCGAGTAGACGCGGAACCGGTCGAGCAGCGCGGGGTGCGTCTTCCGCAGGCCCGAGACGTCGTTGGCGGTGGCGATGTAGCTAACGCCGCTGAGGTCGACGGGGCACTCGACGTAGGCGTCGAAGTGGCGGCGGGCGTCGTCTGTCAGTAGGGGCAAAATCCCGTCGAGCAATGACCCGTTCTGCGTGCCGCTTCCGACCTTGTCGAGCTCGTCGAGTACGATGAGAGCCGAGGCCGCCAGCAGCCGCTTGAGCAGTTGCAGCGGAATCGACGCCCGCCCTGTTGACCACTGGCGCGACGTGGAGAGGAACGACGCGTCTGCTGCCCCGGCCGCGCCATAGACCTGGCAGCCGAGACCCAGGACCTCCGCGATCCGGCGCGCAAGCCTGGTCTTCCCGGAGCCCGGCGGGCCGACGAGGAGGACGGGCCGCACGTAAACGTGGGGCCGCCCCGCGAGGTCGCGCAGGACCGCGTCGACGATGCCCTCGGCATAGGGGAACTCCGCGACGAGCTCGGCCCGCGCCACCGCGAGGTCGCCCACGCGGGCGAGCGGCCATCTCCGGCCCGCGAACGGGGCCCACTCGGCCCGGGGCGTCGACGAGCTCGACGAGCCCGGCTTGTCGCCATTCTTGGCCGTCCCGGGCAGGTGCTCTGTAGACGCGAGCACCATGAGGGACGGGCCGTCCTCGACGACCGCCTTCCGCGCCTCGACGATGGCCTGAACGTGCGACGGGAGCGGCTTAGCCGCCTTCGGCTTGGGCGTGAGACCCCGGAGGGCGTCGGCCCCGATCTCGGCCCAGGCTCCCACGACGTCGTACGGGGGGCCGCCCGGGAGGCACGTGCCGACGCGCCACGTCTGGCCCGCCGACATCGACGCGCCGACGCCGGCGTGGAGCAGGCGCTCCTCGCCGGGCCCATAGGATCTGGCGTAATGCCAGACGACCGACTGCAGCGCGGAGATGGCGTCCTCGTTGCCGAAGGCGGAGGAGTGGAAGCAAAGGCGGTCGCGGAGCGCGCCGAGGTCGTCGTCCTCGCCGTCGTAGAGCTCAAGTTCTTGTTCGATGTTCCTGCGCTGATCGAGCAGGCGGGCCATCTCCCGCCATGCTGTGTGCAGGCGGATGGCCAGCCAGCCGTCGGCGTACTTGGACTGCCGCCCGAGGCGGTCCGAGACCGAGCGCCAGACTGACGTGACGACGGCGGCCCACTCTCGGCTTCCGCCGCACGCGAGGAGAAGCTGGTCGTGCTCGCCCGTCACGAGCTCGGGATATCGGCCTGCCAGGGCAGCGTAGACGTCGCGCTGGGGAGAGCCGCCGTAGGGGGCCTCGCCGAGCAGGAGCGCGCGCACGTCCGTGGCGCGCCCGAAGGGGGCGTTGCGTCGCATGGGTGTCCATCCTCCGGCCACAGGCGTTCGCCTCGGGCACGTCAGCAGACCCTACAGTTGGGCCCTTAAAGACACGTCAACGAAATCCTAACGACCTCCGATTCAGGTCGCGTCATTTTTAGGCATCGGGCGCTCGCGCGCGTCCCGGGCGCCGTGCACCAGGGCGAGGGCCTCGTCGAATCCCTCGCGGGCGAGAACGCCGAGAGCGTCGCGGTCTCGCGGATGCGTGCGCGTCACGGCGCCGCCCTGGGAATAGGGCCCCCGGTCAACGAGCTCGGTCGCGGCCAGCAGCAGGTAGCCCATGGCCCGCGGGGCCGGCGCCGCGGCGGCGCGACCGAGCAGGCCGAGCAGCCACATGGGCAAGCCGTTGCGTGCGAACCTATCCCGCGTGACGGTCCGCCGGTTGAGGTCGGAAACCCGCGCCAAGGCGTTCGTATAGTCGCTGCCCCAGAGGGCCGACGCCGCGGCCTCGACGGCATCGGCGAGGTGCTCCGCGATGTCGGCGTGCTCAACGGGACGACCGCCCACGAAGGGGGTGCGACCCTCGAACTTCAGGGGCATGCCATCGACGAGGCCGATGGCATCAGGGTGCTCTGGGACGGGGGCGAGGACGACGCGCATGCCGCCCGGCATAGCACGCCCCCCGAAACGAAGAAGGCCCCGGCGCGATGCCGGGGCCTTTCATCGACTTGGTCTGCCCTCCCTCAGGCGGGAGGAACGTTTCGCGCTGGACCGGTTCCTGTTCCGGATAGGTCTGCCCTCCCTCGCGGGAGGACCCGCTTATTCAGCGGTCCCAGAAAGCATTGGGTACGCCGCCCTTCCGGTCAAGGGGGTCTCCCCTATGCGAATCGGGCGATCCACATATCATGACGACACGTGCCCTCGGAGGGGCGCGGCTGCCGGTGGTGGGGTCCACTCCCGCCATGCCTGGTCCCACAGCCAAAGCTGCATCCGGCACTCCTCGCTGAACTCCCGCGAGGCTGCCGCATGTCCGAAACACACCCCGACTCCGACAGGTCGACTTGCTGGCAGAAGCCCGCCTAACTCCGCAAGGGCCGCGCCGTCGAGCTGGTCATCCCGACGGCGCGGGGGCGGTCCCTGCTGCGCGGCCTCGCGGCGGTCAACCCAAACTGGCAGGACAGGAAAGCGGCCTCAGAAAGCCGCCAGTCCCGGACCTATCGCCGGTCACGGCGCCGCCCGCGGGGTAATCAACCCCTCACGCTTGGGTGCGAAAGTTAGCTCTGGACGAGTCGGACGGGCAGTGGCGGCCTGCCGGGTCCACGGGCTATCTAAGCGGCTCAACACGGGTGGGTCTATGAACCGTAGAGAAAACGAATTCCAAGCGGTGACGCGCGCCATCGGTTCGGCGGCAGTGCTCCGCACCGAGGCGGCTCTGGTTGTCGAGGGTGACTCGCTCCCCGTCCTTCAAGATATCCCGGACGGGTCCATCTCGCTCATCGTCACGGACCCTCCTTACCATGCGACGAAGAAGCACAATATCTTCGGCGACACCAAGTTCGAGGACGATGACCAGTACCTCGCCTGGCTGGCCCTTTATGTTCGCGAGTGGCGCCGCATCCTGCGCCCGAACGGGTCCATCTACTGCTTCTGCGACCAAACCCTGTCGTCGCGCATCGAGGCGCTCTTCTACCAGGACTACAATGTGCTCTCACACATCGTCTGGACCAAGCCGAATGAGCCAGGCTTCGACGGTTGGAAGCAGAAGATGAAGAAGGAGGCGCTGCGGCAGTTCTACCCTCACAGCGAGCGTGTCATCTTCGCGGAACCGGCCATCCCGGGAAGCCTGTTCAAGTCCCACTTCGCCGTCACCCTGAAGGCGCTAAGGAAGACTGCCGGCCTGACGACCTACCAACTGACCGAGGCCATTGGGGCCTACGGCAAGGTTAACCATGGCGGGGCGGTCTCGAATTGGGAGGCCGGCCGGAACGTCCCGAGCCGCGACCAGTACGCGCTCATGTGTCAGGCCTTCAAGCGGACCGGCAGGGTCAAGGCGACCCCTGCCTACGAGGACATCATCCGGCCCTTCCACATGAGCGGCGACCGGGAGTTCACCGACATCTGGAACTTCCCTTCGGTCCGGCCCTACAAGGGCAAGCACCCGGCCGAGAAGCCGCTCTCCATGCTGGAGCACATCGTGTTCACGTCGAGCTATCCGGGCGACATCGTGCTTGACTGCTTCGCGGGGTCCGGGAGCACGGCGGCCGCGGCCACGAAGCTCGGCCGGCGCGCGGTCTCTATCGAGGTCGACCCGCATTGGACTGACATGGCCAAGGCGCGGCTTGCAGGTGCGGATGAGGCGTCTGTCGTCATTGAGGCGCCTCGCGCGAAGCTGACCGGCCCCAAGCCGCGCCGGAAGTTCGCCGACGGCCGCGAGCTCAATCTCTTCGATTGAGGAAGCCCGCCTCGACGTTGCGGTCAACCACCGCACTCATCCACTCCAGGGTCTCACGAATGCCGCTGTCCTTTACCACCACATTGCAGTGGTGGTGACCCCATCCTAAGTTATACGGCACGTGGTTGTAGTGACCGTATTGTATCTCCCGGATATGAAATAAGTTAACCTGGGTGACTGTGAGGTCCGATACCTCCCGTCCCTCCGCTTGCCGCACCTTGTTGAAGAACCCGGCGCCCGATAGGCGCTCCAGGCACAGCGGGCAAACCGTCTTGCCGGCGGAATCCAGGATACGGTTCGCCTCCAGCCTTTGCCTATCCAGATTGCCAGCCTCCTCGCAGACCGCGAGGATATGAGCCTTCCGGCGCAGCGCGTCCGCCTCAAGCATGTCGTTCTCGATGACGATGCTCAGCGCATCTTCGCAGAGCCAAAACAGGGCCTCCAACTGGTCGCGCGCTGCCCGGATCGTGGGAGTGCCCGCGTATTCGTAGAGCCTGATTCCAGCGCCCTTGTTCGCTGTCGTGTTGAAGCCCCGCGAAATCCGCTCGCCACCCTCTATAGCGGTGAGGCCCGGGACTCGTGCCACGTACTGCCCATTGAGCGGCGGCCGTCGGCTAGATGCAGGCGTCCATCCCCTGCGTTCAGGGTTAAACCTATCCCATTGCGAACGAGTCTCATAAAATACGAGGGCGTTCTGACCCAATTCGAGGTCGTACTCAGCAAGCTCGCGTTCTATACCAGGTGTTCCGAAAAACGTGTCTGGGCTGATCAGGCAGATAAACCCGTTCTCAAAGGCCTCTTCACCCTCGGGGAGCACATAGGCCTTCGCCCAATGCGAATAGGGGACTAGTACCGTACTGTTCCGCGATACTCGGTTTTGGAAAATGACGTCATCGTCGGCGCCCCGCGTCTGCCCCGTCTTATAAATCTTGCTTTTGAGCAGGGAGGGGAGATTAGGTACACGAGGAACGCTGGAGCGGGCCATTTTTGCTCACAAACAGAATCACTTGAGCAACCCTGGCCTGTGCGCACCGGATTGTACAGGAGGCGCCCATGCCGCAGCGTAGAAGCTTTGGCGTGTCTACGGGTGCCGCCCACAAAGCGTGACGACTGTCGCCTCTGCCGCCCGCTTGCCTCGGTTTGGCACCTGCTTCCGGCCGCGTTAGCTTGTGTGCCGACCGTCCAATCGTCGGTTCGAGACGTTCAGCGCTCGGTGCAACTCCGCGGCATCTGAGCCGCCGGCGGGATAAGTGTTGGATGCGATGGGCAGGGTTTGAGGCTGCATCGACGTTGGGGCATGCGGCTGGATTCCGGCCGCGAGAGGAAGAAGTGGGTTAGGGTGGCGCCCGGACGCAAGGGCGGCGAGCAGGTCGCGACGGAGCATGGTGGTGTCCTAATGGGTGACGGGCCGAACTCTACCTTCTCTGAGCGATGTGGTCATGTCATCGGCCGAAAGCGACGCACATGACCCGGCAGCCGCCCCGCCCGGTCCGCGTCGCCTGCCCGAGGTTCCCCGCCCCGGTGCGGGAGGCCCTGCGCTGGGACCGGGGCGTCCGGACGTACTACGATCTGCAGCGGGCCTATGCAGGGCGGGGCGGGCTACGCGGCCAGCAGGAATCCGTCACCGTCGCGGTCGAAGGCGAGCCTGGCCACCTCGAACGACGGGAACCATAGTGTGGTGGTAGCGACCTGCGCTCGCAGGTCGCCTTCGATGACGGCCTCCATCATCAGGGTGCCCTTGACGATGCACAGGCCGTGACCGAGGCGCGTGCCAGGACCTCGATCCGGCCAGACGCCCCAGACGAGGTCGCAGCCACGGACCATGCCTCTGAGCTCGGCATCTGGATTAAGGCTGGCCTCGAAGTCCTCGCGGTTGGCTTTCGCGATGTCGATGTGCTTCCGCATGGTCGCGGGCGAGGTTTCACTCAGGTCGTAGCGGTTCATGGCGCCTCCGAAGTTGCCCGCATCCTGGCAGGCGACCGTTCGGATTCGATTGACCCAGATACATCAAATGCGTGCATTCGATTCCGCCGGCGGTAAGCCGGGCCGGGTAGCGTGCCTCCATACTGGAGATCCGCATGCCCACTATCCGCCGCCCGTCCTGGCGCCCCCGCACGATCCACGGGCACCGACTAGAGTCCCTGAAGACGCATGATCAGACGCAGATCATGTGCGACCCTCAGTTTCAGCAGGGTAATCTAACCGAGCAGGCTCGTGAGTTCCTGCTAAAGCTGAGCATGACGGCATGGCTAATCAGAAGCCCGGAAGACAAGATCCAAGTAGCGACCCTGATCAAGATCGACGGTCACAACGCGACGAACACGAGACTCCTTGAGAGCATTGATTACTGGCCAGAACCACTTGCGCTTACGCCTGAAACTAGGAATGACCCTAAAAACCCAGATGGGTACATCTACCATGGCCTTTGGCATATTTCATTCGTTGACGGAAAGGTGAGGTCATACACAAACGGAAGCTGCGACGACCTTTGGATTGACGTCAGCCACTACCTGGAAAAACGCGAGTTCTGGAGGGGAATCCCAAGTGAGGACAAGGAGGCATTCGCCGCCATCGAGCTCTAAAACGGCCTCGAACCTCCCGCACGCCCACGTCGTCGGCCGCGCGATGAGGAGCTCCCGCCGGTACGAGAGGCAGACGTCCGCCACGCCGGGCTCGCCCGTGTAGCGCGTCGCCGGCACCGGCCTCACGATGCGGCGATCATGCCGGTCTGGTCCACAGCCTAACCGTAGATGGTCAGCTTACGTCCTCGTGCTGGAGGCACCCGGTCGCCCTTGCTCAGGATGTGCTGTGCGCCGTCGAGGCCCTTCTTATTGGGCCCTGCCCAGACGAGGTAATACAAGTGACCACCCTGAGTGTTGCGGATGAGGCGCCCCGGCGAGACATGCCCGAACGCTTCCTTGAGCCGGCCACGGTACCACTCCAATAGCCGGATTCCGGAATCGGCGAGCTTGAGGGTCTCGGCCCCGAACAGACCGTCGCGCTCCTCGTAGGCATGGATGCGCCAGTCCGGGCTCCCGAAGAAGCTGTCCAGCGTCGCCTGCCAGTTCTCTCGGATGTCACCGCTGCGCACGAGGAACCGCTGGATGGCCATGCCCAGCGGGAAGTTGACGAACACCTCGATGGCGCCGGTTCGCGCCAGGGCCTCCAACGTCGACCATGGGATGTGCATCCCGAACGGGTCGACGAAGACGACCGCCCGGTGATGCTTCCAGTTGATACCGCTGTCGAGGATGGCCTGGAGCTCGGTGGCCGCGTCGCCTTCTTTCACGACGATGCGGCGGGTTTCGCCGTATTCCTCCGCTAGCGCATGCAGCTCGGCGACGCGCTCCGGGTTGCGTTCGATGAAGACGTAGCGCGAAAACGGGTTCTCGATGTCGAGCGCCACGCGGGGTGAGCCTTTGAGGTACTCGACCGCCTCGGCGTCCGCGGCCGGCTCGGTGTCGAACAGGCTGACCTCCGGCGCCGCCTTCAGCTTGGTCCGAACCTTGGCCCGGCCGGGGCCGGCGAACGCGTCGACGAAGATGGTGCCCCGGCACCACCAGCCCTGGTTCTTGAGCACCTTGGTGTAGAACCCGAGGTACTCGCCCAGTGCGTCCAACTTCTCCTTAGCCCAAGGGCCGACACCTTCCTTGGGCTTCTTCGTCATCCGGCGGCAACCTTAGAGCGACGTGGGGCGACAGGAAACTCGCTCCACTCCCGTCCGTCCAGGCTGCGGCCGCCCGATTTCGGGCGGAATCCACCCCATTGCTTGAAGAAGAAGGCCACACCGGCCACGACGCATTGGTCCCTGACCTCCCGCACCCACTCCGGGTCCATCGGTCTGGCGCGGGGGCCACTCTCGCCACCGACGATAACCCAGTCGATGCCGTCTAGGTCGAGTCGACCGACGGGTCCAACCAGGGGCTCGATGGAGAGAAACCGGATGCCGGCCGGAGCCTGGCGAAGGTGGCGGATGCGCGAGGTCCTCAAGCCGTCCTCGACCGACACGCCGCACCAGATGTGCGCTGGGCCCCGGCTCGCGCCGTACCGGCGACGGAGGAAATCCCGCATTAGGGAGGAGCGCTTCGTCAGGATCTGGAACGTATGCCAGTTCGCTCGCTCCATCGTGTCGAAGACGCGAGCGACGAACTCCTCGGGCACCTCCTTGTGGAATAGGTCCGACATGGAGTTCACGAAGATCATGCGCGGCTCGCGCCACGCCAGCGGTTGCCCCAGGCGCGCCGGACGCAGGGTCAGGTCGAACCCCGTCTCGAACGGGTGACCCGGCACGCCACGGAACCGTTCTGAGAACCGCTCGGCATAGCAGTTGTCGCAGCCGGGGCTGATCTTGGTGCAGCCCGTCACCGGGTTCCAAGTCGCGTCGGTCCACTCGATGGCGGTCACATCGGCCATGCGCGAACACCTAGCATCCGCCGGGATGACGGACGACCCCATCGTATGCCGCGCCCCCAACTTCAGGCGCACCCAGCATAGGCATCGAGGGGCAAACCCGCCCGCGGCTGGTATCAGGCTGGTATCAGAGGGGAAGGCTGGTATCGCCCTGCTAGGCTAAGTCACTGTTGCGGCAGGGGAAAAGAGTGGAGCGGGTACCGGGAATCGAACCCGGGTATTCAGCTTGGAAGGCTGAATTGCCTGCGTTCGTGGTATCCGAACGGCCCAGGGTTTCGGTAACCAACCGCCTCAGTATACAGGGGAAACGGCCACCCCAGGGTTAACGCACGTCTTGCCAGGGTGATTCGTCTCAGGTGGTATCCCGGTGGTATCCGCCGGGAGGGACTGAATGGCTGTCGAGGGGGGACGCGGTTCGTACGCGCGCCAGCGGGTGCCGCTGACGAAGAAGCACGTCACGGACGCCCACGCGATGATCCGGAAGGGGCAGGTCCCCGGCCGCGGCCTCGACCTCGTCGACGACGACTGCCCGGGCCTCGTCCTGCGCGTGACCCGCAACGCGGCGACCTGGATGCGGAAGAGCAAGACCGGGACGGTCCGCATCGGCGACAGCGCGGTCATCACGCTGGTGCAGGCCCGGGACCAGGCCGAGCGCATCCGCCTCGCCGTCCCCGGCCTGCACCAGCCGAAGGCCGAGACCCGGCTGTTCGAGGAGGTCCTGCGCCGGACCGGCAGCGAGGAGGAGGCCCTCGATGCCGCGTGGCCGGAGGAGGAGCCCGAGAGCGAGACCGCCGAGGAGCGCCGGAAGAAGGGGCCTTGGGTGCTCGGCGACCTGGTCGACGCCTACCTCGAATGGAAGGTCCCGAAGCTCAAGGGACGCTGGGCGACCAGCTACCCGACGTACCTGCGGCACCCGGAACTCGCCGGCCTGAGCATGGTGACGGTTTCCGCCCTGGACCTGGAACTCATGCTCGGGGTGCGCCAGCGGCTGCTGGAGGACGGCGGGACGAAGAGGTCCGCGGCCAAGCGCGTCATCAACCAGTTCCGCGAGTGCATGACCTGGGGGTGGCGCGAGCAGGCGCTCCGCTGCCGGCTCGTCCACGTCGAGGTGCCTTGGTGGGACCGGCTTACGGTCGATTACTCCTCGGGCACCCGCGACCACGTCCCGACCGTCGAGGAGCTCGCCCGGACGCTCGCCGTCGCGGAGCGGTACAGGTCGCTCGGGCAGACGGAGCACGCCACCGGCGCCGGGCTGCTCGGGGCCCTATGGGCCGTCGTTCTGACCGGGCAGCGGACGGGTGCCCTCGTGACGACCGAAGTGACCTCGTGCGTCCCGCGGTTCTCCAACGAGTTGCCCGGCTGGGCCGCCGTCGGATGGCCGGGGGCGGTCATGAAGAGCCAGATGCCGCACGGCCTTCCGGTGCCGCCGGAGGCGTGGGCCGTCGTCGAACGCTATCGCCTGGAGGACGCGCGGGACCGCGAGGCGCCCAGCCCGTGGATGTTCCCGTCCCGGCGCGGCGACGGCCACGTGTCCTACCTGGCCATCAACCAGCTTTTGTCCCGCCTGCAGGGCCTGCGGGAGGGCAAGCCGGCCGAGGGGAAGGCCGACCTTCTCGCGCTCAACGGCATCCGGCGATGGACGCCGCACGACGTCCGGCGCGGCCTCGCGACGTTTTTGGGCGAGCGCCGGCTGGGCGGGGCCGCGGCGGCCATCCTCGACCACGTCGACGGCAAGGCAGAGGAACGCGAGCGGACGGCCGCGGTGACCCGGCTCCACTACGACCGGGCGCAGAAGATGTCGCTCAAGGCCGAGGGGATGGCCTTGTGGTGCTCCGCGATCCTTGAGGCCTACGAGCGGGAGCGCGAGATCCTCGCCCGCGTCCCCCTCCCTCCCCCGCCGCCGCGGCCGATCAGGAAGCCCGCGACAAGGCGGAAGAAGCGCGTCCCCGCCTAGCGCGCCGGTCCCGTCCGAGGGCCCGCGCCAGGTCCGCCGGGCGCTCGGCCTGCACGAATCCGGCCGGGCCGCGGGCGCGGCCCGAGGCCTCCGCCAGGTCCTCGGCCAGGGCGCGCCACAGGGCGTCCCGCTCCTCGCCGGCCACGCTGATCGCGACGTCCTCGTACCCGTGCATGTCCCGCCTCCGCATGAGAACGAAATAGGAACAAACCGGCGCGGGTCAACGGGGCCGGAACGTCCACCACCGCCCGTCTCCGGTGGACGTTCCGGCCCCTCATTCACCCTTCCTTCACCGTGGCGCACGGCGACCCTGGCCGACGGCTTGACCGCCCGGCGCGAGCTGCGATCCTGGCGATTCCCCAGCGCCCCGAGAGGCCCCCGGTGAAACGAATAGCGCCCTTAACCCTGCATCGAGAGACCCATCCAGGGGCGTGACGCCGCGCGCGCAGCCCCCGCCACGGAGGCTGCATCCATGACCCACCACAACAACCTGACCCCGCCGCGTGGCACCGTGTGGCTCGTCGCCGACACGCACTTCGGGCACGCCGGCGCCATCGCTCACACCGACCGCCCGTTCCGCGACGTCGCCGAGATGGACCGGCTGCTCATCGAGGCGTGGAACGCCCTCGTCCGCCCCGGCGACACCGTCGTCCACCTCGGCGACTTCGAGTGGGGGCACACGCCGGCGAGGGCCGCCGAGATCTTCGCCGCCCTGAAGGGGCACAAGCATCTCATCGTCGGGAACCACGACCGCGCCCGCGTGACGTCGCTCCCCTGGGAGAGCGTGCAGGAGCGGCTGACCGTGCACGCCGAGGGTCGCCGGATCGTCTGCGACCACTACCCCATGCGCGCCTGGCCCGGGTCGTTCCGGGGCGCCCTGCACGTCCACGGACACACGCACGGCTCCCTGCCGGGGACGTCCCAGTCGTGCGACGTCGGCGTGGACGGCTGGGGCTACGCCCCGGCGCGCGTCACCGAAGTCATCGCGCGGATGGCGGCGACGCCCGAGCAGCCTGAGGAGCGCCGGCGGGCGCGGGAGCGCCACGAGGAAGCCGACACCGAATGAAAGGGGCCCCGGAGACGATCCGGGGCCCTTTCGCTTTGCGGTGGCGGCTGGCGTCAGGGACGCATGCCCGGGGCCGCGGCCTCCTCTGGCTCGACCCGGAGCTTCCGCTTGCCGTGCTTCGACTGCGGCTTGATACCGAGGCGCTCACGCTCCAGGAGGGCGCCGTGCTCCAGCGTGTCGCGGTGCAGTCTGCATATAGAGTACACGACCGCCCCGCTCATCTCCTGAGGGGCGATCCTGATGCGGAGACGGTGCGCGGGCCCGATCTCGGGCTGGCACCAGACCGCGAACTCGGGCTCCCTCGCCCCCACGCCGGGCGCCCTCATCCGGACCTCGTAACCGAGGGCGCGCAGGAAGCGATTGACCTCCTGGCACCACGCCTCGCCGTCGAATCCCTCCCCGCGGTAGGCGGCGCCGGGGGCGAAGTGCGCGTCCCCGCCCGCCGCCGCCATCCTGGCCGCGATCTGGTCCGCTATCGGGGTCCGTCCGGCTCTGAGGTCCATGTCCCGTATCCCTGTCCCGCGGGCCCCTCGGCCCGCCCCGGGGACCAGCGTACGTACGGCCAAGAAAGGAACCATGGCCCTAGCAAGAGAGCGCGCGCGATTCGGTCCGGAGGCGCGCCTCGGCGTCGATGAGGCGGTCGTGCAGGGCGACGAGCTCGCCGTGCCGGGGGTGCCAATCGTCGCGCAGATAGGCCCGAAGCCGCGCGGCCGAGCCGCCACACCGGGCCGAGCGCCGGCCGAGGGCGCGGCCGCGCTCGCCCTCTTTGGCCGGCTGCAGGTCGATCATGAGCACGGTCTCGTCGAGGGGGCAGCGCGCCAGCACGGCGTCGAGATCCTCGACGAGGTCGCGGGCGCGCCGCTCCCGGCGGGCGGCCTCCAGGGCAGCGGGATCGGCGACCTCGGCGAGGGCGGCCGCCTGTTCGGCGAGGACCTCCGGCAGCGGGGCGTCGGGGTCCGGCGCCGGGGCGACCGGCTCGGGCAGCGGCGCGACGGTCTGGACCGCGGCGCAGGCCCCCCGGACGGTCGGGGGGAGCCGCAGCGGCAGGCGCACGGCGGGACGGGGGGTGGCGGTCACAGGGTGTCTCCCGAGAGGTTGGCTTGCACCGGGACGGCGCAGGCGGTGCAGGTCACGGCGTCATGCCAGCCGCAGCCCTCGTCGCACGGATCGCGCTCGCTGCAGCCGCACGCGTGGCAGGCCTGGCCGAGCACGGACGGGAGCCGGAACAGCTCGACGACGCTCGCGCCCCAGTTGGCCGTCTCGACCCATGCCTTGTCGGACAGGCCGTCCATTCCGAGCACGGCCTCCTGCAGGGCGTCGAGTGCGTTCCGCTCGGCCTCCATGCCGGCGCGCGAGGCCGGGTCGAAGGCGTGCTCGGCGACGGCGCGCCCGACGGCGGCCTCCAGGGCGAGGGCGCCGACGCGGGCCTGCATGCTGGGCGTCAGCGTCGCCCAGACCTCGGCGCCGTCGAAGGGGACGCTGGAGATGTTGGTTGCGTCAGCCACGGCCGACCTCCATCTCAGCGCGCACGCGCCGCATGATCTCCTCCAGGATGGAGAGGACCCCCTCGAAGTCTCTACGCCCGCAGGGCCCGTAGCTGCCCTCCAGGTAGGGGGTCTTATCGAACTCGACCTTGAGCTCCATCGAATGGAAGCCGTCGAGATCCACCTCGCTGCCCCACTCCTCAAGGAAGCCGCTCACCCCGATGTGGAGGCGGCTCCCGTCCGACAGGACGATGGCGCCGCCGCCCCGGGCGTAGGGGCTACCGTCCCGGTCTTCGGTTTCGAAGCCCGCCGACATGTGCTGCGAGAAGGCCGGCAGGTCGACCACCTGCTCGCGGCGGACGGTCTCCGCGATCATCAATTTAGCCATGGCCACGGTCGGCCTCCTTCGGCGCGGCGACGGGGGCCTCGTCGGATGCGCCGGTGGCGGCCCCGATCAAGGCGAGGACGGCGAAGGCGAAGGTGAACCCGGCCGCGAACAGCGTCGTGGTCCACGCCGCCCGGGCGAGATCCCAGCCGGCTCCGGCTAGGACGAAGGTGATGACGACGACCGCCGTCGCCGTGATGGCGACCCGCCCGGGGCCGCCTGCGATGAAGGTGAGGAGGGCGCGCATCACCTGAGCGCCCCCGCGTAGCCGTACGGGTCCACGAAAAGATCGCGGAACTCGCACGCGAACATCTTCGGCAGGAACGACCGGATGACCTGCCGGGTCGCGAGCTTGGGGCTGTCGGCCGAGAACGGCGCGTCCGCGGCCTCCATCATGCCGGTGTCCCACTCGATGATCGCCGCGGCGAGGCGCAGGGCATCCTCAGCGGCGGTCTCGTACGTCAGCGGCACGGTGAATTCGCTGGCCGCCGTGACGTGGAGCCAACGGACGTAGCCGCCCTCCACGCCTTCCATCATGGCGATGCCGGTCGCGACGTCGGGCTGCACGTCCGAGAGGGGCAGCCCGACGTCGACGTTGAGATTGACGGTGCGCATCAGGCGGCCTCCCCACGGTTCTCGGGGTTCTCGGAATCGAAGATGTCGGGTCGCTGGCCGGTGAGCGGGGCGAGGCGCCGGTACATGTCCTCGACGGCACGCAGCATGTCGTAGACCGCGCCCTCGTCGTCGTTGTCACCTTGCAGGGCCTGGATCGCGCCAGGGTTCCGAGCGCTCCGGAGCAAGTCGCGCAGCCAGGACAGGCCGGAGAGATCGCGGATCTCCAGACCATCCTCGCCGTGGATGGCGGCCAGGAACTCCTCGGGCGTGACCCCGACCCGCGTACCCGGCGGGAGGACGATGACATTCCCGGGCTCCAGCGGCACGCTGTCCCGAAGGACGTTCACCCAGGCCTTCCAGTCGGCGTCCGTGACATCGGACCAGTCCCCCGTCCGGCGGGCCTCGCCGATGCGGGCGGCGCTCCCCTCGGGCATGTACGGCAGCGGCGTCTGTCCATACCCGACGCTGAGGTAGATCTCGTCCGGCTCGGGGAGCGGCTCGTCGTCGGGCGTCGGCACGATCTCGAATCCGGCGTCGCGCAGGGCCTCGACCACGGCCGACGCCGCATCGGGCGCGAGGGCCGTCCCGTTCCTACCCTGCTCCCAGGCTCGCTGCAGGGCGAGGGTGATGACTTCGTTTTCCTGGCGCACGGGGCGCTCTCCTTGATGCTGGGGGGGTGCTCGGGCTGTCGGAGAGGCGCCACTGCCGCCTGGCGCGCGACGGATGGCGATGCCTCAGGCGGCCGTTCTCGCCGCACCGACGACGGTGGCGGCCATGTCGCGGAAGGCAGCCATGTCGGCGGCGTCGCCCCCGAACGCGATGTGTCCGTCGTCGTAGAAAACGGCCAGGATGCCGTTGTCCCGGAGCACCACGCCGGGCACCTCCACGACCTTCTCCCCGGGCGGGATCTCGAACACGTTGCCAGGCTGCAGCGCCACGGTCTCCATCACGCCCGGATTCCGGACCGCCACTACCTTCATCCCGACGACGGAAGACGGTTCGAAGGCGAGGCCCCCCGGCCGTACGAACTCGGTGTGCTTGATGGTCTCGGTGGTGCCGTCCCCCTTGTCGTAGACCACCTCGACGACGCGGCCGGTCGGGACGCCCTTGTCGCGGTCGAGGGTCTCGACGGTGGCAGCGGCCTCCTCCTCGCGGGGCGCGTCGCGCCAGGCAAGAAGATCACGCTCCGAGACGGCGCTCCAGTTGCCGGTCCGGACCGCCTCGCGGACGGCCTCGGCGTTGCCGTCGGGCTTCGGCACGATGATCAGGTCGGCCTTCGCCAGGGCGGCGAGGATGCGGTCGGTGCGCTCCAGCGAGGTCTCGAAGAGTGAGCACTCCGCCATGGCCTTGGCGATGGCCTTGGCGGCTGGGGTGAGATTGAGGTCGAGGTTGAACTGGCGCACGCGGCGCTCCTGCTGAAACCGTGGTTGTTGGGGATGGTGGAGGGCGCCACTGCCGCCTGGCGCGCGACGTGGGGGCCTCAGGCCGCGGCGCGGCGGGCCTGCCCGGCCTGGCGGTTGCGGTAGGTGTCGATCCGGTCGCAGGCGGCCGTGAGCGTGGCGGCGGTCTGGAAGCGGCCGCCCACGGTGAAGGACCACTCCCAGGCCCCCATGCCGTGCTGGATCTCCACGCCGCGGTACCGGCGGCGGCTCCAGAACCGCCCGTCGGGGCGCCGGGCGTCAGGGCAGTCCTCGCCGTAGGGGCGCTCGGACATCGGGACGGTCGTGAGGGGGTGCTCTCGCTTGATCATGGGTGCCTCGTCGGATGCAGGACTGTCGTTTCTGATTGGGACGCCACTGCCGCCTGGCGCACGACGCACGGATCAGGGGCGGGCCGGCAGGCGCGGCCGCGGGGGGACGGGGCCTCGCATCGGGGGCGGGGGCGGCGACCGGCGGACGGGCGGGGGCGGCGCGTCCGCGTCGAGGCCGGCGACGATGTCGGCATGGGCCTCGGCGAGGCTCGCGGGCGGGCGGTCCGCCTCGGCGAGGGCCGCGTCGAGGCGCTGAATGCACTCCCTCGACGCGAGCAGGAGGGCGCGCTCGACGGCGCCGACGGCACCCTGGAGCGTCGCGGAGCGGGGGCCAGCGGCGTAGCCGGCGTGCCCCTTCACGGCGGAGAGAGCGGCCGCGAGGCGAGCCCGGGTCTGAGCAACGTCGAGCTCGACGAGGTTGTCGGCGAACGAGGGGCGGGACATCAGGCCTGTCCCCCGCGGGCGGTGGCGATGCTGACGCGGCGCATAGCCTCGAACGCCTCGACATCGCGGCGGACCTGGCGCGAGGGCGCGCCCTTCACCTTGTTGACCTTGGCCAGCATGCGGGCGGCGGCCTTCCGCTCGGCGCGGTAGGACGCCCCGGGGCGCGGCTCACTCTTCTGCATAGGACGGCTCCCAGATCTCGATGAAGGTCGGCTCGCCCTTCTGGAGCCCGAGCGCGCGGAGGATTTTCGGCCCCGGCTCCTGCCGTCCGGCGATGACGCCGCTGACGTACGTGTCGGCGACGTCGTGGACGCGGGCCCACGCGCGCTGCCCGCCGCGACGGACGCAGTCGTCCCGCAGCCGGGCGCGAACGTCCGTCGTCGACAAGGGCGGACCTCTACGTCTCAGCACCATCCATCTCCGTTTAGTGGCGACGGAGAAAAAAGTAGCACTCGCGCAAGGATTCGCAAGAAGTAGCGCAGGAATATCTACTGGGTGCAATCCACTGCGACCCGCGACCCTCTGTAGAGTGATACCATCAATATACCATTTATTCCCGCGCAAGGGCCTCGCCCGTCGCGATTAACGCTCACATTACTTACACACCTGGGCCAGGGCGCTTGCCGATCGGAGGGCACGGTGGCACGCTGCGGCATGCTTATTTCTCGCCTCAGCGCGGATTCGTGGCTCTGGACCGCCCGGCTCGCCGACCCGGCCACGGGCCACGTCGCCAACGACCGGCCGATCCGGGCCGCCCGCTGGGAGGGGGCCGGCCTCGCCCTCGTCGGCGTCTACGAGCTGGATGCCGAGCCGGGGACGCTGCTCGTGACGACGCGGGCCGGCATGTCCTCGCAGGGGGCCGGCCTCTGGGGCGGAGGGCACGTCGTCCACCGCCTCGGCGCCGACGGCTCCCTGCCGGCGATACCGACGCACGTCGCCGCCGACGAGCTCGACCCCGCGGGCGCCGAGGCGCGGCTCCACCGCCGGCTCGCCCACGCGGCCGGGCTATCCCTCGACGTCGTCCGCATGCGCATGCGCGAGGGCCACGGCTACGAGGCCGGGACGGTCGTCGAGTGGGGCGGCTACTGGGCGATCATCGAGCGAGCCACGGCCCGCCAGGTCTGGGCTCGGGCGCCGGCTTACGACGAGATGACGGAGGCCGGCCTGCCCGTCGTCCGGTCGGACACGCCCGAGGCGCAGGCCGCCGCGGCGCGGATCTGGGGGCGCTGAAAAACGCACGTACGCTCTGGTGGCATGCGTACGTGCGGGGAAAAATCGTCCTGGGACCGCACGAACGGGAAAGGGACGACGACATGCGTACACTGAGGCGGATGGCCATCCTGGTGATGCTGATGATGGCGGCGATGACGAAGTCGGTGTGGGAGGGCGGCAAGTGGGTTGTGCGCTCCATCTTCCCGAACCTCGCGCCGCCGGTCGACGAGGTAGAGGAATCCCTCGACCGCGTCGCGAACGCCCCCAAGGCGGGCGGCTCCGACCTGCCGGGGCTCGACGTGGACGTCGGCCAGCGCTGCGTCGACTACGCCCTCGCGAGGCTCTCCGGCGGCCGCCACCCGGCTCCCTCCATGCAGGGCGTGCCCGACGACATCGTGAAGTGGATCGGCGCGCTCCCGCCGGCCGACCTCCATCGCCTCACGCAGCACGGGGCCAAGCGCGTCGGGGAGCACGCCCTAGGCGAACGGCCCATCGCGAACCTCGCGCTCTGCCGGGAGCCGCGAGTGGGCCGGGGGTTCGCCCGGGTCGGCAACGAAATCGTCCTGGTGGGCAAGTGCGCCGCCGACGAGCCGGTCAAGCCGAAGGCCGAGGACCCGAAGGCGCACGCCCTCGCGATCCTGCAGGACCTCATCGACGACCAGCCCGAGCCGGCCGCCCTCCGCGCCGCCTGACCGCCACGCACCGCCGGACGAAAAGAGGCCCGCCCTGGGCGACCGGGGCGGGCCTTACTTTTTTGTGGAAATCTTGCTCAGGACCGTTGTGCCTTGCCCTGTGCACACTTGTGCGCACACGAGAGCATACCGTCAGCATCTCTGCGCCCGTGAGGGCATTCCGTCATGCCGCGCGCGATCCCCGGAGCGTCCGGAGCGCCCCGGCCACGGTCTCCAGCCGCCCCTCGGCGCCGAGGGCCCGCACGCGCCAGGTGTCCGCTTCGGCCCGGAGCCGGGCGACCTCGGCCTGCAGGTCGGAGATAGTCTCGGCGTCCTCGCGGACCCGGGCGGCCACACGTCCGACGGCGGACAGCCGGCGGTCGCGCTGCTCGAAGGCGGCATCCTGGCGGGCCTCGACGCGGTCCATGTGCAGGTTGAAAGCCGCCACCGCGAGGCGCTGGAAGCCGACGTCGAAACCCTCGGCGATGTTCGTGGCGTTCATGGCGGCCTCCCTGTTCGAGGCGACGATCCCAGCTCGTCGAATCGCCCGCAAGCCGCGATTGCCCCCGTGGTAAAGGGTTCCCTGGCCCGGAGTACGTAAGTCTCCAAATCGGGTACCCCCTGCAGAGGGGATACGTATCGGTCGATAGCGCCCCGTTACATCAGCCTTTCGTAACGCGGCGCCGGAGGTCTGTAACGGAAAGTCAGGGAAGCACGTACCCCTGGCGGGGCCCTCAGGTCTGGGTGCCGGCGACGCTCAGCGTGAGGTCGGAGGCGGCCGCGTCGGCGGAGCCCGGCCCCATGACGGCGAGGACGTCTCTGGGAGATTACTGGAATGCGCCCTTCGGGACCTTCTGCCACAACAGCTGGAATGGCCGCTCTTCGCTCACAAGCGGTCTCTGGACGGAATGGTCGGGCCGGGAGGCCAAGATCCTCAGGCCGAGAGCGCCGCGCTCGCCGCCCGAGCCAAGGCCGCCGAGGGCAAGGCCGGGCGCGTCCACGTGCGCCTCGCCAAGGTCGAGAACCTGCTCGATCGGTTTCGCGCAGAGGAATCCTGGGATCGGGTGATGCAGGAGATAGCCGAGCTCCTTGTCGAGCGTGGCCCCCTGACGCCGGTCGAGATCCTGCCGGAGCTCAAGGCCGTGACGCTCCGCGGCGCCACCTTGCACAAGGAGCCCCTGACGCCGGGCAACCTCAAGAAGAAGATGGATGTCCGCGTCGTCCACGGCGGTACTTCGAGCCGCTGGACGAGGGCCGCTACGCTCGTAAGACAGGCTGAAGACCGGCACGGCCAACCGCTCCGCCACCATCGCCCGATGCGTGAGCCTACCGCTTCACGATCCCGATGTCGGCGGCGACAGCTTTGAGGCGTTCCGGCTCACGCTCCTTCCGCTCCGAGTAGCGGTCGACGAGGTAGTCGGCGCGTCCGCGGGTCAGGAGCGTGAACTTCATCAGCTCCTCGCAGACGTCCACCACCCGGTCGTAGAGCGGCCCCGGCCTCATGCGACCGGCGTCGTCGAACTCCTTGTAGGCCATCGGCACGGACGACTGGTTCGGGATGGTGATCATCCGCATCCAGCGCCCGAGCACCCGCAGGCTGTTGACCGCATTGAAGCTCTGCGACCCACCCGAGACCTGCATGACGGCGAGCGTTCGCCCTTGGGTCGGTCGCACCGAGCCCTCGCTCAGCGGCAGCCAATCAACCTGGGCCTTCATCACGCCGGTAAGGTTGCCGTGCCGCTCGGGGCTGACCCAGATCTGCCCCTCAGACCAGATCGAGAGCTGACGGAGCTCCTGCACCTTCGGATGATCGGCGGTGGCGTCGTCGGGCAGCGGCAGGCCGTCCGCGTGGAAGATGCGGACCTCGCCGCCCATCGCCTCCAGAAGCCGGGCCGCCTCGTAGGCGAGAAAGCGGCTGAACGAGCGCTCCCGAAGCGAGCCGTAGAGGATCAGGAAGCACGGCGCGTGGTCGAGCAGCGCGGGCGCCAGCACCCGCTCCGAGGTCGGCATCTCAAAGTGCGCCTCGGAGAGGTTCGGCATCCCGTCGGCGAACGGCTGTTGGGGCTTGTCCACGCGGCAGTCATCCCATACGTTTCAACGAACGTTGGATTGATGGACCAATCATGGAAGAACGGCAAGCCGTCGCCGCATTCGCCGCGCTGGGGCAGGAGCATCGCTTCCGGGTCGTGCGCGCGCTGGTCACTGCCGGACCGGATGGCCTCGCCGCCGGAGCGCTGGCGACCGAGGTCGGGGTCGCGAGCACCAACCTGTCCTTCCACTTGAAGGAGCTCTCGCATGCCGGCCTCATCACGTCCCGGCGCGAGGGCAAGTCGGTCATCTACAGCGCCGCCTATGCCGGCCTGTCCGACCTAATCGCCTTCCTCATGCGCGACTGCTGCCAGGGCCGACCCGAGGTCTGCGCCCCCGCCGTCGCCGCCCTGTCCGCCTGCGATTGCCTCACCGGAGACCCCGCCCATGCCTGAGGCGTTCGACGTCGTCGTCTACCACAACCCCGCCTGCGGCACGTCCCGCAACACCCTGGCGATGATCCGCAACGCCGGGGTCGAGCCGCACGTGGTCGAGTACCTCAAGTCGCCACCGAGCCGGACGCTCCTCAAGCAGTTGCTCGCCCGCGCCGGCCTCTCGGTCCGGGACGCGCTTCGCGAGAAGGGCACGCCCTACGCCGAGCTCGGCCTCGCCGACCCGGCGCTGACCGACGACCAGCTCCTCGACGCCGTCGAGGCCCACCCGGTCCTGCTCAACCGCCCGCTGGTAGTGAGCCCGAAGGGCGTGCGGCTGTGCCGGCCGTCCGAGGCGGTGCTGGACCTGCTGCCCGCCCAGCAGGGCGAGTTCGTGAAGGAGGACGGCGAGCGCGTCGTCGACGAGCGCGGCCGCCGCGTCGCCACCGCCTGAGGCACCATGAGCACCTTCGAACGCTACCTGACCTTCTGGGTCGCGCTGTGCATCCTGGCCGGCATCGCGCTCGGCCACGTCATGCCGGGCTTCTTCCACGCCGTCGGCGCCGCCGAGGTCGCCCGGGTGAACCTGCCGGTGGCCGTCCTGATCTGGCTCATGGTCATCCCCATGCTGCTCAAGATCGACTTCGCCTCGCTGCAGCATGTCGGTCGGCACTGGCGCGGCATCGGCGTGACCCTGTTCATCAACTGGGCGGTGAAGCCCTTCTCGATGGCGCTGCTGGGCTGGCTCTTCATCGGGTACCTGTTCCGGCCCTACCTGCCGGCCGACCAAGTCGACAGCTACATCGCCGGGCTCATCATCCTGGCGGCGGCGCCCTGCACCGCTATGGTGTTCGTCTGGTCGAACCTGACCCGGGGCGAGCCGCACTTCACCCTGAGCCAGGTGGCGCTCAACGACACGATCATGGTGGTGGCTTTCGCGCCCATCGTCGGCCTGCTGCTCGGGCTCTCGGCCATCACGGTGCCCTGGGGCACGCTTGTGCTGTCGGTGGTCCTCTACATCGTCATCCCGGTGATAGTCGCCCAGGTCGTGCGCCGGAGCCTCCTCGCCTCGGGCGGGCAGGCCGCCCTTGACCGGCTGCTCGCCCGGCTCGGACCTGTCTCGCTCGTCGCCCTCCTGGCCACCCTGGTGCTGCTGTTCGGCTTCCAGGGCGAGCAGATCCTGGCGCAGCCGGCGGTCATCGGCCTGCTGGCGGTGCCCATCCTCATCCAGGTCTACCTGAACTCGGGGCTGGCCTACCTCCTCAACCGCGCCGCGGGCGAGCAGCACTGCGTGGCCGGTCCGTCCGCGCTGATCGGTGCTTCGAACTTCTTCGAGCTCGCGGTGGCGGCGGCCATCAGCCTGTTCGGCTTCAACTCGGGCGCGGCGCTCGCCACCGTCGTTGGCGTGCTGGTCGAGGTACCGGTCATGCTCTCGGTCGTGTGGATCGTGAACCGCTCCCAGGGCTGGTACGAGCGCGGCGCCGCGGGCAAGGGAGCGGCGCTCAAGCCTGCCTCCCGTGAGGCCTGATCCGGGCGGCCGCCTCACCGTCATCTCCGCCCTCGGCGTGGTTGAGATCCTCGCCTGGGGCTCGTCCTTCTACCTGCCGGCTGTGTTCGCCGGGCCTATCGCAGCGGATACCGGCTGGCCTCTCGCCTGGGTGATCGGCGGTTTGTCCATCGGCCTGCTGGTGGCGGCAATCGCCTCGCCCCGCGTGGGAATCGCCATTCACCGGCACGGGGGTCGCCCGGTCCTGGCATCCGCCGCCCTGCTGCTGGCGGCGGGCCACGTCGTGCTCAGCCTCGCACCGAGCCTGCCCGTGTTCCTCGCCGGCTGGCTCCTCCTCGGCCTCGGCATGGGTTGCGGCCTCTACGACCCGGCCTTCGCCACCCTCGGCCGGCTCTACGGCGCCGAGGCGCGCCCGGCCATCACGACGCTGACGCTTTGGGGCGGGTTCGCCAGCACCGTCTGCTGGCCGCTCTCGGCCTTCCTCGTCGCGCAGGTCGGCTGGCGCCACGCCTGCCTCGCCTATGCCGGATTGCACCTCATCGTGACCCTGCCACTGGTACTGGGTCTCATCCCGAAGGCGCCTGCCCGAAAGCCCGCAAGAGGTGTGGAGCACCACGCGAACGGTCCACTGACGCCCTGCGAGCGCCGGGCCTACCGGCTGATGGCCGGCGTGCTGGTTCTTGGCGGCACCGTGATGACGCTGGTCTCGGTGCACCTGATCGCGCTGCTGCAGGCCCGTGGCGTCGCGCTGGCCGCGGCCGTCTCCTATGGCGCGCTGATCGGGCCGGCCCAGGTCGGGGCACGCATCGTCGAGATGGCGAACAAAGGCCGGCACCACCCGCTCTGGACCCTGACCGTGGCCATGGCGCTCGTGGTCCTGGGGCTGGCCATCCTGGCGGCGGGCGTGCCGGCGGTCGGCCTCGCCCTGGTCCTCTACGGCGCGGGCAACGGGATCTACTCCATCGCCCGGGGCACGGTGCCTCTCGCCCTGTTCGGCCCGGTCCGCTACCCGGTGCTCGTGGGGCGCCTGGCCCGGCCGGGCCTGATCGCCCAGGCCGTGGCACCCTCCCTCGGAGCGGTGGCGCTCACCTACGGCGGCGCCGACGCCGCCTATGGCCTGCTGGCGGCGCTCGCGCTGGCGAACCTCGTGTTGGCCATTGCCTTGTGGGGCGCACGGCCGGACGTCGTCGACGGAGGCGGCGGGCTTGGCTGAACGGAGGCTGCTCGTCTGCTTCAGAACCGGTTCAACGCGTAGCGAGCAGTCTGGCCGCATCCCGAACCACGAGGGTCATCCCATGAAGCTCCGCATCGCAGGCCTGGTCGCCGCCACCCTGGTGCTGCTCCCAGGCGCCGCCTCCGCGCAGTGGTACGAGCGCGGGCCGCGCCACCACCACCATCACGACGGTCACCATGGCTACGGTCATGGCTACGGTCATGGCTATGGCCACCGCCACGGCTACGAGCGTCACCACCGTTATGGCTACGACAGCCCCATCCACTTCGACCGGGGCCACCACCATCACCACCACGGGTACTGAGGGCGTCGGAGAGGCCGGGACGCCCGCCGCTTGCCCGAACGGGCGTTGAGCGGGCGTCGTCAGGCACGCTCCGGTAGGTAGGCGCGGGCTTCACTCAAACGTCGCAGCGTCGTCGCGGCGAGGGCGCCATGCGCCTCGTCGGGGATGGGGTACACCGAGCTCGCGTTGATCTCGCAGAGCACGTAGGTGTCCTCGCCGGCGGCATCCCTCGGCCCGAGCAGGAAGTCGGCGTCCCAAACGACCGGCAGGTCGTCCAGCCCCAACCCGAGCCGTGACGCCATCTCGGGTATCCACTTCGCTTCCATCAGGCCGCGCAGGCGCTGAAAGCGTTCGTCCTCCGGCCCCGAGTAGAGGCGCGGCGGCGCGCGCCCGTGCTCGGGCGGAGCCAGCGCGGTCACGTGCTGGGCACCGTATCCCGCGACACGCGTGCCGCTCACGTAGCAGCGGATCATTCCCTCCAAATGCCGAGCCTGGAACGGTTGATCGACAAGGGTGCCTCCAACCGCGAAGTCGGCGGCGCGCTCGGCGAGGAACACATCGAGTGGCACGGTGCGCAGGCTCCTGTCCCGCGCCTCCTGCACTAGGACGTCCGGTCCAGCGGCGCGCTCGACCTTCCAGACCCCGATCCCGCCGTTGCCGCGGCTGCGCTTCAGCACCCGCGGGCCCTCGGCCACGCGCCCAGGGAACCCGGCCATCAGGGCCGCATGGCTCGCGTAGAGATGCGTATCTGAACCCCAGCCCATCTCCCGCGTCCGGACCAGCACCTCCTTGGTGCCCATCCGGTCGATGACGTCCGGGTGGCCGCTGACGAGGACTCCGGTGGCGGCCACCTCCCGCAGCACCGCGTCCAGGGCGCCGCGGCCCGCACCGGTATCCTCCGTCACGGGGTTCACCCAGACCAGCACGGCGTCCACCGCCAGGAGCTGGGCGCGGAGGAGATCGGCCTCGCCCTCGACCCATACGGCTGGCTCGCCTTCGAGCCCGTGCCGGTCGAGGGCGGCGAACACCGCCGCGAACCGGCTGGTCTCGGGGCGTGCCTCGGCCCGTGACCGCGCATCGCCTCGCCAGACGACCGCGACCTTGAAGGGTGCGGAGCCTGAGCCGTGCATCCGCGTCAGCCCTTCGCGACCTTCACCTGGTCGAGGGCGTCCCGCAGGCCTTTGGCCAGCTTGGCCGCGTCGTCGTTCGCCCAGAAGTGCATGAAGAACAGCCGTGGCTCGTCATCCAGCATGTGGTTGTGGAGCGCCGTGACCTCGATGCCGCTCGCCCGCAGCGCCTTGATCACCGGGTTCACCTCGTCGGCGGTCAGGACGAAGTCGCCGGTGATGGCCGCCTTGCCGCCGCCGGTCGGCTGGAAGTTGATGGCGATGGCCGAACCCATGGCCTCCGGCACCTCCATGCCATGGTCCTTCGGCGTCTCCGCACGAGGCACGCTCACGGCATAGACGCCGCCGTTGACCTTGCCCTTGCGCCCGAGCACCGCGTCGATGGCCGCCGTATCGAGGTCGAGCGCCTGATCGGGTGCCGTCGCCTTCACCGGCACAGGCCCTTCCCCGGCGGACGCGGGCTCCGCGCCGCCAACCTTCGGAGGCGTCGCCCCCGCCGTCGCACCGCCGAAGGGGGTCTTGCTCGCGCCTAGGGCCTCGCGCAGGGTCGTGGCGAGCTTGCGCGCATCCCCGTGGCCGCCAACGTGCATGTACATGGTGTGCGGCGTATTGCGCAGCAGGTGGTTGTGCAGAGCCGTGATCTCCAGCCCGCCCTCGACCAGCCGCTTCATCACCGGGTTGACCTCGTCGTCGGTGAGGACGAGGTCGCCCATGACCATGACCTCGTCGCCGCTCCCATGCTTCACGAAGGCAAGCCAAGAGCCCAGGGCGAAGGACGGCTTCAACTGCACGCCGTCGAGGGTGACGTTGAGGTCGGTCCGGGGCAGGCCGACGCGGTAGACCCCACCCGGCATCGCTGTGCCGGGCTTGCCGAGACCGGTGGCAATGGCGTCCTGCCAGGGTTCGGCGGCAGACGCGCCGGTGGCCAGGGCTAGGAGGCCGAGGCCTGCGAGGAAGGCGAGCTTGCTCATGGTCGTCTCCGTTGGGCCCGAGGCCCGGGATGATGGTGCCGCTACCTGCGCGCTTGCGGCGCCTGGAGGATGCCCTCGTCGGGCAAGCCGCCTTCGCGCCGAAGCTCGACGCGCTGGCCCGAGCTCCAGACCTGAAGGCAGCGACGCCCGTCGGGGCCGCCGTCTAGGCAGAGCTCGTCGTTACGGACGTGCCAAGTACCCGTGCCTCGGGTGCCGAGGGAGACCAAGATCAGGCGTCCGGCCTTCCCGAACACGTAGGCCCAGTGGACTTCGTCCGTGAGTTCCTTGCCTGAAAGCGTGGCCATGATCTGAGAGCCCTTGAGCCGGCGAAACGGCTCCCCGGCCCCCACGCTCGCCGCGAGCGAAAGGTCCAGCGACAGGGCGAGACAAACCGGAACCGAGCCGCGCATGAACCGGATCACGGCGGCGGTCATTGCAGTGGCTCCACGTTCAAGGCGTCAAAGCGCGTGACGCTGTCGGCCTTGGTCCAGAACGCGACCTTGCCGGGTGTCGTGAACGCAGTGTCAGTGGCCGCGAACAGCTCCTGGCCGTCGAATGAGACCGTGAAGCGGTCCCCCCGCGCTTCAAGCCGGAGCGTGTGCCAAGTGCCGGCCTGCATCGGGAGGTCGACACCGGCCAGCTGCTCGCGCTGGCCGCCGACGACCTTGTAGAAGCGCACGTTGCCTTCAAGGGCGTTCGCACGGACGAGATAGTAGTTGTTCGGATCGAGCAGGCGGATCGCGAGGCCTCCGGCTTGATCGACCTCGCCCGCCACCGGCTTGATCCGCGCCCAGACCGCCACGTCCGCCGGGGCGGCCGCTCGACGGATCAGGAGCGGGAAACGCCCGTCGGTCCTGTCCTGGCTCGACTGGGCGACGGCCCGGCCGCCGGCCGCCTCCGCGTCGGAGACGACTTCCCAGCGGCCAGGCTCCCCCGGACCGGTCTGCCCTGCCTCGAACTCCGCCGGAACGGTGCCGAGCGGGGCATCGGCATAGCTGACGGCCCCTGCCCAGACCGCCGTCGGGCTTCCGCAGGTCAGCAGCGCCAGCAGCGCGAGGGCAAGGTTCAGCCTCATCAGACCAGCCCCGCGAGATGCAACGCGACGCCGGCCGCGGCGCAGGCCGCCAGCGTCGGGACCATGCCGACCTTGAAGCGGAACACCGCCAGCACCGCCGCGGCCGCCAGGGCGAGCGCCCACGGGTTCAGGCTCGACGGCACCGGCACGTCGAACCGGATCGGCCCGGCCGTGAACGGCCGGGTCTCGGCGAAGACGGTGTGCAGGGCGAACCAGACCGCGAGGTTGAGGATCACGCCGACCACCGCCGCGGTGATGGCCGAGAGCGCGCCGGCCAAGGCCCGGTTTCCTCGCAGGCGCTCGACGTAAGGGGCGCCGACGAAGATCCAGAGGAAGCAGGGCGCGAAGGTCACCCAGGTGGTCAGCAGACCGCCTAGCGTGCCGGCCATCAGCGGCGGCAGGGCGCCGGGTGCCCGGTAGGCGGCGAGGAAGCCGACGAACTGGGTGACCATGATGAGCGGCCCAGGTGTGGTCTCGGCCATGCCGAGGCCGTCCAGCATCTCGCCGGGCCTGAGCCAGCCGTAGTGCTCCACCGCCTGCTGGGCGACGTAGGACAGCACCGCGTAGGCGCCCCCGAAGGTCACCATCGCCATTTTCGAGAAGAACACCGCGACCTGGGCGAAGACGTCGTCCGAGCCGAAGGCGAGCAGAATGGCCGCGACGGGAACCAGCCAGATCGCCCCCCAGACGAGCAGCATTCGCAGGGTGTGCCCGGCGGCGGCCCGCTCCCGCGGAAGCTCGTGGTCGTCGAGCAGGAAGGGGCCCTCGACGACCTTGCCGCCGGCCCCGTGCCCGCCAGCCTTGAACTGCGGCAACCCGGCCCGGCCACCGAGGTAGCCGATGACGCCGGCCGTCAGCACGATCAGCGGGAAGGGCACGCCGAGGAAGAAGATGCCCACGAACGCGGCCGCCGCGAGCCCGACCATAACGGGGCCCTTGAGCGCCCGCTTGCCGATGCGGATCACCGCCTGGAGCACGATGGCGAGCACCGCCGCCTTCAGGCCGAAGAACAGGCCGGCGACGAGGCCGACGTTGCCGTAGAGCGCGTAGACCCAGCTCAAGGCCATGATGGCGACGACGCCCGGCAGGACGAACAGGCCGCCGGCGACGAGACCGCCGCGGGTGCCGTGCATCAGCCAGCCCACATAGGTCGCCAGCTGCTGCGCCTCCGGCCCCGGCAGGAGGGTGCAGAAGTTCAGGGCGTGCAGGAAGCGGTTCTCGGAGATCCAGCGCCTCTCCTCGACGAGGACGCGGTGCATGACGGCGATCTGCCCGGCCGGGCCGCCGAAGGAGAGCGCGGCGATGCGCGCCCAGACCGGTACGGCCTCGGCCAGGGTCACGGGCACCGGCGCTCCTGGGGCGGCCTCCCCGGGAGCCGGCGCCGTATGGATGCCTGCGGTCGCGGCCATGGTCACGCCTTCCCCTTGGTGCGGTCGCCGTCCCAGGAATGGCGCTCCGCCGTCGCGTCCCGGCACCAGCGATAGAAGGCGTCGTAGAGAAGCATCCCGGCGTCGAGCTGCTCCAGGTCGTCCGCGTAGATGCGCGACAGCCCGAGCGAGGCCGCGAGAAGGCCCGCTGCTTCCGGGGCGAGGTCGGGCCGGCCGGTATCGGCCCCACGCACCAGCGTCGCGAGGTGCAGGAGCGGCGGCGTCGCGAGGCCGAGCTCCTCGACCATGACGTCGAAGGTGCAGAGCTCGCCCCGGTGGCTCCAGAAGGTGCCCGGGTCGTCGATGTCGAAGGGCGCGGCCTCGAACTTCTCGGCGACGCCGGCGACCTCGCCCGGCGGCACGAACAGGAACACCGCGTCCGGGTCGACGAAGCGGCGGATCAGCCAGGGGCAGGCGATGCGGTCGACCTTGGGTCGGGCGCGCGTGACCCAGACGGTGCGGCCCTGCTCGTCGCGGTTGCGGATCTTGTTGGCCGGAACCATCGGCAGTTCGGCGGCCGCCCAGTCCGCGATGCCACCCTGCAGGGCCTCGGCCTCGACGCCGGCACTGCGCAGCCAGGCGGCGACCCCATGGCTATTGCGACGGCCGTCCTCGCAGACGACCACGACAGACCTGCCGCGCAGGGCCGGCGCCCACTCGGCGACCTTCTCCGCCGACCGTGGCAAGGAGCCGGGCACGTGGCGCTGGTCGACAAGGAACTCCCTGTAGGAGCGCACGTCGACCACGGCAGGGCAGCCGGGGGTGCCGATCAGGCGCGCGAGTTTTTCGACGGTGATGGTGTTGGGCACGGGCATGACGCGTCCTTGCATCGAATGCAGTCGGGACGCGATTCTTCAGCCGGAGCCTCGTCGGGGGATCGCTCCCCGATGCCGACATTTATTGCCGTCTGGCCGGTCTTGTCAAGCGCGCCTGTGCCGAGCGCACACAGTCGTTGCCTGGCCGGAACCTGACGGAAGGGCGTCCCGGGGAGTTCCGACCCCGGCGAGGCCGGCCCTCGAAGCCCGGCCGCCTTCACCTCATTGGGCCGGCTTGAGCCTGACGACGAAGAGACCGCCAAGTGCGAGCGCGCTGAACGCAGCCCCCGCCAGAAAGGTCGCCGAGGAGCCGATAGCGTCCCACAGCGCGCCAGCCGTGACGCTTGCGACGAGCAGGGCCAGACCGGTCAGGAGGTTGAACATGCCGAAGGCGGTTCCGCGAAGGTCGGCGGTCGCGGTGTCGGCGACCATTGCCGCGAGAAGGCCCTGGCTGAAGCCCATGTGGAGGCCCCACAGCGCGACGCCGAGCCCGGCCAGCGCCAAGTTGGGGGCGAACGCGAGGGTCACGTCGGCCAGCACGAGTAGGACAAGGCCGACCTGCAGCAGCCTCACGCGGTCGATCCGGTCCGAGAGCACGCCGACCGGGTAGGACGATAGGGAGTAGGCGACGCCCATCACCACCAGGACGAGCGGAAGGAGGAACGGCTGCACCTCGAATTCCTGGACGCGCAGCAGCAGGAACGCCTCGCTGAACCGGGCGAGCGTCAGCACCACCGCGACCGCGACCACCCACCAGTAACGGACGCCGAGCCGGGCGAGGTCTTGCCGATGCAGAGGAAGGCGAGCCGGGCGGCGCGTCGTCGTCGTAGCGGGGTCCTTCACGGCGAAGACCAGTACGGCGACCGACAGGAAAGCGGGCAGCACCGCGACCCAGAAGACGGCTTGGAAGTCGTTGGCGAAGAGCCACATCAAGCCGATGGCGAGCAGCGGGCCCGTGAAGGCGCCGATGGTATCGAGCGTCTGCCGCAGGCCGAAGCTGGCACCTCGCAGTTCCGGTGGCGCGAGGTCGGCCACCAGCGCGTCGCGGGGCGCGCCGCGGATGCCCTTGCCGACCCGGTCGACGAAGCGGGCTGCGACCAGCCATTCCAGGGAACCCGCCAGCGGGAAGATCGGCTTCGTGAGCGCGCTGAGACCGTAGCCGAGGACCGCCAGGAGCTTGCGCTTGCCGAGCCGGTCGCTCAAGGCGCCCGAGAACACCTTCACGATGGATGCGGTTGCCTCGGCGACGCCCTCGATGATCCCGACCGCGAGCGTCGAGGTGCCGAGCACCGTGACCATGTAGATGGGCAGGAGCGCGTGGATCATCTCCGAGGAGATGTCCATCAGCATGCTGACGAAGCCCAGTGCCCAAATCCCGGCCGGGATACCCTTTCGGGCACCCGCAGGGGTCTCAACCATCGTCGTCATGGACCTCGCTCGGTGTCGTGCTTTGTCGTCGGGATGGCTCCTTAGCATTCGAACCGCGACGTTTGTCCCTGCGCGGCGCGGCCAGCTCGTTCGACGTATCCGCGACTTGCCCGATCCGGCGCGGGAGCTCGCGCGCGAGGGCGGTGCGCCGGTAGGGCGTCATCTTCCTCCACGCGCGGATCTCGGGGACGGTGCGCCCGCAGCCCAGGCACCAGCCGGTTCGCCCGTCCCATTGGCAAACCCCTATGCAGGGGTCGTCCTTCTTCATGGCTGGCCCTCGGTTTGCCCGGCTGCGTGCCGCGGAAGTTCAGCGCTCGACGTGACGCACCTGGATCTTGCGCCCGTCGGCGGTGCGGGCCGAGACCACGACCTTGTCGCCCGAGGCGAGCGGCTTCGTCAGGGCGCCGGCGAGCTTGGCCCCGCCGGCCGGGGCTAGGTCGACCGTCTCGGTCTTGCCGCCCGACAGGATGGTGGCCTTGCCGGTCGCGCCCTTGGCCGGGACCGGCTTGCCGTCCTCGTCGCTTAGGTGGAGCGCGATCTCGGTCGGGGTGTCGACGAACTCGGCGTGGCCGCCCGCAACGTCGACGAGTTCGCCGCCGTTCGGGCCCTTGTGAGAATGCCCTTGCGCGTTGGCGGCGACCGGCAGCGCCAGGACAAGGGCGAGCGCGAGGATGCTGGGCTTCATGGTGTCTCCTTCGGGGGTCAGTAGAGTTCGGCGGGCTTAAGCCCGCTCACCTGTCCCGCCCGGAGCCGCTCAAGGGCGCGCCGACCGAAGGCGAGGAACAGGATCGGGGTCAGGACGGCGTCGAGCAGCGTGGCGCTGACGAGGCCGCCCAGGATGGTCACAGCGACGGGGTGCAGGATCTCGCGGCCCGGCTCGCCGGCGCCGAGCACCAGCGGCAGCAGGGCGAGCCCGGCTGAGAGCGCGGTCATCAGCACCGGCGTCAGCCGCTCCAGCGACCCGCGCACGACCAGCGCCGGCCCGAACGCCTCGCCCTCGTGGATGGCGAGGTTGAGGTAATGCGAGATCTTGAGGATGCCGTTGCGGGCGGTGATGCCGGCCAGCGTCACGAAGCCGACCATCGAGGCGACTGAGAGCGGCTGCCCGGCAAGCCACAGGGCCGCCACCGAACCCACTAGGGCGAGCGGGATGCTGGCCATGATGATGCCGGCGAGCGCGAGCGAGCGGTAGCGGCCGTAGAGGACGGTGAGGATCAGCGCGAGCGCCACCAGCGAGAGCAGGCCGATGCGGGTCGCGGCCTCCTCCTGCGCCTGGAACGAGCCCTCCAAGGCGGCCCGGTAGCCCGGGGGCCAGCGGGTCTCGTCGATGGTGCGCCGCACGTCGGCGACCACGGCGGCGAGGTCGCGCCGCTTGTCGGTGTTGCCGAAGACCGCGATCCGCCGCTGGGCGTTCTCGCGCATGACTTGGTTCGGCCCGTCGGTCTCCGAGACCTCGGCCACCCGGCGCAAAGGGATACGCCCGGCCGGCGAGGCGATGAGCAGGTCGCCCAAGCCCGTGGTCGAGCGGTCCTCGTCCCCGAGACGGATGACCACGTCGAAGCGGCGGTTGCCCTCGACGATCTGCGAGACCGTGCGCCCGTTGCTGAGCGTCGCCAGAGCGTCGGTCACCGCCGCCGGCGTCAGGCCGTAGAGGGCCGCCCGCTCGTGGTCGACGTCGACCCGGAGCTGCGGGATGCGCACCTGCTTCTCGACCTGGAGGTCTGCCATGCCCGGGATGCGCGCGAGCCGGTCGCGCAGGCCCTCGGCGAGGCTTCGCAGGGTGTCGAGGTCGTCGCCGTAGATCTTGACCGCGACCTCGGCCCGGATGCCGGACAGCATGTGGTCGAGCCGGTGCGAGATCGGCTGGCCGACGTTGAGCACCGCCGGGAGCACGCCGAGACGCTCGCGGAGGTCGGCGAGGATGGCCTCCTTCGGCCGGCCGGGCTTCAGGTCGACGTCGATCTCGGACGAGTGGACGCCCTCGGCGTGCTCGTCCATCTCGGCCCGGCCGGTGCGGCGCCCGACCGACGTCACCTCCGGCACCTCGCGGATGAGGCGTTCGGCCACCAGGCCGAGGCGATGGCTCTCGGCGAGCGAGATGCCGGGATTGTAGGCGAGGCCGAGCGCGAGGCTGCCCTCGTTGAAGGGCGGCAGGAACGCCCGCGGCAGGTTGGTGGCCGCCACGCCCGCGACGACGACCGCCGCGCCGGTGGCCCCAACCACCAGCCAGCGATGCCGTAAGGTCCATCCCAGGAGGGCGGCGTTGCAGCGCTTGAGCAGCCGCACCAGCCAGGTGTCGCCGCGGTGCCCGCCGCCGTCCCGGGCGAGTAGGTAGGAGGCTAGGACCGGCGTCAGGGTAACCGAGACGACGAGGCTCGCCAGGATCGAGACGATGTAGGCGATGCCGAGCGGGGCGAAGAGGCGGCCCTCGATGCCCGACAGGGCGAACAGCGGCACGAAGACGAGGCAGACGATCAGGGTCGCGTAGACGATGCCGGATCGCACCTCCTGGCTCGCCGCCGCGACCACCTCCAGAACCGGGCGGGGCTCCGGCCGCTCCCGGTTCTCGCCCAGGCGCCGGATGATGTTCTCGACGTCGACCACCGCGTCGTCGACGAGCTCGCCGATGGCGATGGCCAGCCCCCCGAGCGTCATGGTGTTCACGGTCAGGCCCAGCGCCTGGAAGACGACGACCGTTACCAGAACCGAGACCGGGATCGCGGTCAGGGAGATCAGGGTGGCCCGGACGTTCATCAGGAACAGGACCAGCACCACGGCGACGACGACGGCGGCCTCCAGCAGCACCTTCCTCACGTTGCCGATGGAGGTCTCGATGAAGGTCGCCTGCCGAAACTGGATGTTGTCGGCCTTCACGCCGGCCGGCAGGGTCCTCTGGATGGAGGCGAGCGTCGCCTCGATACGCCGCGTCAGGTCGACGGTGTCGGCGCCGGGCTGCTTCTGGATGGAGACGATGACCGCCGGGCGCCCGTTGTAGCCGGCGTCGCCGCGCTTGACCGCCGGGGCGAAGGCGACGTCGGCGACCTGGCGCAGGAGAACGGGCTGGCCGTCGCGGTAGGTCACCACCGTGCCGCGCAGGTCGTCGAGGCGCTTGGTCAGGCCGACGTTGCGGATGAGATATTCCCGGCCGTGCTGATCGACGAAGCCCCCGCCGGAATTCGTGCCGAACCGGCTGACCGCTGCCTCGACCTGCTCCGGGGTGACGTCGAGGGCCTGCATCGAAGCCGGGTTCGGGCTGACCCGGTACTGCCGGACCTCGCCGCCGATGGGGATGACCTGGGCGACGCCTGACAGGCTGAGAAGTTGCGGCCGGATGACGAAGTCGGCGAGCTCGCGCACCTCCATGGGCGGCAGCGTCTCCGAGGTGATGGCGACCAGCAGGATCTCGCCCATGATTGAGGTGACCGGCCCCATGTGCGGGACCACGCCGCGGGGCAGGGTCTCGCGCACGATGGCGAGCTTCTCCGCGACGAGCTGACGGCTGCGGTAGACGTCGGTCGACCAGTCGAACTCGACGTACACGATGGACAGGCCGACGCCGGAGACGGAGCGGACGCGGGTCACGCCCGGCATGCCGTTCATCGCGGCCTCGATGGGATAGGTGACGGTCTGCTCGACCTCCTGGGGCGCGAGGCCCTCGGCCTCGGTCATCAGGGTGACCATGGGCCTATTGAGGTCGGGCAGCACGTCGACCGGCAGCCGCGGCAGCACGAAGCTGCCGTAGGCGACGAGGAGCACGGCCGCGGCGAGGACGAAGAGGCGGTTGCGCAGGCTGGCGCGGACGAGGGTGCCGAACATGGTTGGCCTCACCGGATCTGGTTGATGAGGTCGGCGCCGCGCACGACGACGCGCTCGCCTTCCTTCACGCCGGCGCGGACCACTACACGCGTGGCGTCGACGGGCTCGACCCGGACCTGACGCGGCTCGAACCGCTCGGGCGCGGCGTGGCGCCAGACCATCGCCTCGCCGCCGGTCCCGCGCACGACGGCATTGCGGGGGAGCACGATGCCGGTCGCGCTGGTCCCGGTCGCGGCGAGCACCGTCACCGGCTGTCCCACCCGGAGGTTGTCCGGCGGGTCGACGACCGCGAACTGGAGCACGGTCGCCTGCTGCTGCAGGGCACGGCTGACGCCCTTGGGCTCCAGCCTCAGGGTCGCGCCGTCGACGGTCAGCGCCGTCGTCCCCGTGCCGGTCGGTGCGTCCTCGAAGGAGAGGGCCTCGACCCAAAGGCTGCCTGGATGGACGACCTGGAACAACACGTCCTGCGGCTGCACGACCTGGCCGGCGACGACGCGGGTCGAGGCGATGACGCCGTCGGCCGGAGCCGTCAGGGTCTCGGGTGTGGTGCGGATGTCGCTGACCGCTGCCCGGCGCCGGCGCATGCCCTCCAGCTCAATCTCAAGGTCCGAGACGGAGATGGCGGTGCCGGCGCCGGAGGCGACGAGCTTCCGGGCGCGGGCGAGCTTCGCCTCGGCGAGGCCGATCTGCTGCTCGATCTCGCCGACCTTCTCGACTACGATGGCCTGGTCGGCCTGGATGATCGGCCGCTCGACCCGGGCGAGAACCTCTCCCTTGCGCACGGCCTGCCCGAGCCGGGGCATGCCGGCCTCGGGCGCGATGACCCGGCCGCCGCCGATGCTCTGCACCAGCCCGCCCCGGTTGGGGTCGGGGATGACCTTGCCGATGAGGCGGGTCGCACCCTCGACCTCGGTCGGCTTGGCGGTCGTGGTGCGCACCTCCAGGATGCGCTGCGAGGGTTTGGGGACGAAGACCGACCCGTCCGGCAGGCGCTGCGGGGTGTTCGATCCAGGCGTCGCGGTCGGCGCGTCATGGTCATGGTCCTCGCCGCCATGGGCGAAGGCGGTGCCCGTCAGGGCGACCACGAGGACGGCGCCGGCCACGAAGGCGGCCGGTCGCATGCGGCGGCTCCGCAGGGCGAGCCCGACGGCCAACCCGACCGCGAAGACGGCGAGCGCCCAGGCCCGGCCCGGCTCGGGCTGGCCGAGCCACTCCTTGAGGTGCGCGAGGAACGGCATGCCGGGATGCACGTGTCCCGCTCCTGCCTCGGCCACCGGGCGGGCCGGCTCGGCCACAACCAAGGCTGCGATCAGCAGGTCCTCGCCGTCCGGGCCGGCGACCTGAATTACGAGGTCGTTCGAACCGGGCTCTGCGAGGTGGGGCGAGGAGACGGCGTAGGTCCCATCGTCATTCGGCGCGGCCGGCATCGCCTCGCCCTCGACGGTCACGGAAACGGTCGCGCCGGTCACCGGCTCGTTGTCCTCGGATCGGTCGACGTAGAGGGTCAGCCGGTCGCCCTTGAGCGTGCCGACCACCTGGTAGAGGTCGGACTGAATGGAGACGCGGGGCGTGCCCTGCGCAGCCGCGGTCGAAGAAGCCGGCGCCGGCCCGTGGCTGTGGTCGTCGCCCCCGCCGGCGCGCGCGGGCGCCGCGAAGCAAGTGGCCAGGATCAGCATGGCCAGCCCAGCGGCACGGCCTCGCGGCCGCCCGTGGGCGTCGTTCTTGAGAAAGGTCACGATTGAGGTCCTGTCGAACGGGCACGGCCTGTGCAGTGTCCGTCAGGACACCGCGCTCACGCGTTCGGCAGGGACCTGGGAGGTCGTTTCGGGCCGTTCGGATCCACTCCGAACGGATGCGCCGATTCCCGCGAGACGACGGTCGCGCCCGGGGACCGTGGCAAAGGAGCGGCCGCCTCGGTGGAAGGTAGCGCGACCGGGTGGGCCAGGCCGCAGCAGTCGGACTTCTTGTGTTCGTGGTCCTGCGGATCGTCGAGCGGGGGGAACTCCGGCCAAGCCCCGGCCTCGTCCGAAGCGACCTTGGCCACGACGTGCGAGTGCACGGTGCCGTCGCCGTGCATGTGGCTATGCTCGGGCCCGGCGTATTCCAGGTGCTCGACGGGAGCGAAGGCGCTCGCCGGTACCGCCGCCACGTTGAACGCGAGCGCCGTCAGCGCCAGCAGCATCAGGCTGGTAGCGATCCGGCGCAGCAGGTTCGGCGGCACTCTCACCAACGGGTCTCCCGAGGCGACACTACCATCCACGCGGCGTCGCGACCAAGGGCCATGGGTCGATTGGTGCCACCGGCTGCCTGACTGGGGCATGAACCGTTCGCTCGGAAGGCGGAGCGGTCTCTCATCCGGGGCGGCCCGACGGCCAGTGGTGGTGAAGGTCGTCGATGACGTACGCGTGGGCATGGCGATGGCCGTGGGCCGTCGCGAGGTGCGGATGGGATGGGGCGAGCTCCGGGTGGGCGTGCTCCACGGTCTCGGGGTCTTCGGAGGGCCAGAGCAGCAGGGCCGCGGCGGTCGCGGCGAGCGTGACAAGGCCGAGCGCCGCCGCCGTCGCGGGCATTCCGACCGTCGCACCGAGCCACCCGGCCAGCGGGTAGGTCACGAGCCAGGCGGCGTGCGAGAGCGCGAACTGCGCCGCGAACAGGGCCGGCCGGTCCTCGGCGGAGACGGAGCGCCGGAGCAGGCGGCCCGTCGGGGTCTGTGCCGCCGAGTAGCCGATGCCGAGGACGAGCCACGTCCCCAGCAGGGCGACCCACCCGAAACCGTTGGTCCAAGATACCTCCGCGAACCCGAGCAAGACGAGCCCGAGCAGGGCGGCGGAGGGGATCATCACGGCGCGGTCGGACAGGCGGTCGAGGACCCGCGGTAGTAGGAGGGCCGCAACCATCGAGCCGCCGCCGAACAGGCCGAGAGCCACGGCGACGTCGTCCTGCGGGCGCTTGAGCAGGGCCTGAACGAGAACCACCGTGTTGACGATGACCATGGCGCCGGCCGCCGCGACCGCGAGGTTGAGGGCGAGGAGTCCCCTGAGGCGCGGCGTGGCGAGATAGATGCGCAGCCCCCGCGTGGTGCGCTCGTAGATCCCGGACCGGCGGGTCGGCGCGCTCGGCGTTGGAAGCGTCGTCGTGACCACCAGCGCCGCCGAGCCGAGGAAGCCGACGATGGTGCCGGCGAACAGCCCGTGGAAGTCGATGACCGTCAGCAACAGCGCGGCGAGCGCCGGGCTGAGCAGGTTCTCCAGGTCGTAGGCGAGACGCGAGAGCGACAGGGCCCGGGTGTAGTCGCGCTCATCGGGCAAGATGTCGGGGATCGTCGCTTGGAAGGCTGGCGTGAAGGCCGCCGAGGCCGATTGCAGGACCGCGATCAGCACGTACACCTGCCAGACCTGGTCGATGAAGGGCAGCGCCAGCGCGACGCCGGCCCGGACGAGGTCAGTGGCGACGAGGAAGGCGCGCCGGGGCAGCCGGCTGGTGAACGCCTGCGCCACCGGCGCGACCAGTACGTAGGCGACCATCTTGACCGCGAGCGCGGTCCCCAGCACCGCGCCCGCATCCGCCCCGGCCAGCCAATATGCCAGGAGCCCGAGGGCGACGGTCAGCAGGCCGGAGCCGATCAAGGCGACAACCTGGGCCGCGAACAGGTGGCGGTATGTGCGGTTCGCGAGGACGTTCGGCATGGCCGCCTCACAGGTACTTCGCGATGGCCTTGAACTCGGCGAGCGCCTCGCGGGCGGCTTTGCCCCCGCCGTCGACGCCCTCGCCGAGGCAGTGCTCCATGTGGTCGTGGATGAGGGCGCGCTTGGCGTTGGTGACGGCGCTCTCCACGGCGTTGAGTTGCTGGGCGAGGTCGAGGCACGGACGGCCCTCCTCGATCATGGCGATGACGCCGGCGAGGTGGCCGTGGGCTCGCTTCAGGCGCTTGACGATGTCCGGGTGCGAGGCGTGCTCCATAGGTACATCCTATCCCCCCGGAGGGGATCTGCTCAAGCCCTCTCTTCCTGGTGGCTACTTCGGCTGCTTCACGTACCTGAGCGGACCTTCAACGAGTTCAGGTTGAAGGTCCGGAAGGGGTCAGAAGTTCGCACGCCGCTTGTTCGGCTGTGCGCCATCAGCGGACCTTCAGGTTTAATTACGCGAATGCCCGCAGGGGCCCGATAGCTGTCATTGAGATGGAATGGTCGCTCCGGCGGCCACAACACCCTGGCGTTGTGACACATAAAGTAGACGGTGTGAGAGCGCCCTGGGCCGCCCATTCCGCCCAATCTCCCTGCAGTGAACCTCAGCCCCGAATATCATTCTGCTTGGGTGCGACCACGGCGAAGAGGTCCGTAAGGGCGGCCAGGCTCGCCGCCTGGAGCTGCGAAGCGGGGACGACCGAACCGTCCGGCGCGGGTAGGTCACGGGTGGCCGTCGCGGAGGCGACCACGGTGGGCCGGAACCCCAGACTGAAGGCCCCACGCGCGGTCGAGTTGATGCACATGTGCATCATGAAACCAGCCAGCACGAGGTCCTTCACCCCGGCGGCATCGAGTTGCGCCTGGAGATCGGTGCCGACGAACGAGTTCGGGTAGGCCTTGGTGATCACCGGCTCGTGTCCCTGGGGGCGACCTCGTCGCTGATCCGGCCGATGGCCGCCGTGACGTCGTAGGGCGAGCCCGGCCCCGCATCGTGCTGGATGTGGAAGACCGGGATGCCGGCGTCGCGAGCGCGCGTGAGCAGGGCGGCTGCCTCGCGGATCGCCGGCTCGACGCCTTCGAGGCGCATAACCCCCGCGCGGTAGATGTTCTGCAGGTCGACCATTATGAGGGCCGACCCTTCAGGGCCGCTGGCTCCTGGCTGAGGTCGGAGAGGCCGCGAAGGGTGGTCAGGTCCGACATGCTGTTTACTCCCTTGCCGTCGCGGCGCGTCGGCGCCCGGCGTTAGTGCGGGAACCTACCATCAGCCGCCCGGGTGGCATCCCGTCCATAGGTGCAACCGGGTGTCGGATGGCCTCGGCGGCGCGTTCGGTCCGCCTGGGCGACGTGCCTGTCCGATCGCCCGGGATGCAACCTACCTGATCGCGACGACCCTTGCCGGTGGCGCGATGGACGGGCACCCGTTCCACACGCCGACCGGGGCGGATCGCCCTGGGTCAGTCGAACCATTCGACAGGCATCCGCTCGACCATCGACCTTGCGACGGAGGCGGCTGCCAAGGCGGCATAGTGCTGCCAATCGTTGTTTTTCATGGGATCCGCATAATCGCAGGTACCGCGTACGACGATGAACTCGCGACCTGACAGCCAGGAGGCGGTTTGCATTCCGCTACCCTCCATCTCGACCGCCCGTACCGCGTAGCAGTCGCGGAGCACGTCCCGCAGATGGGGCTCCTTCAGGAGGATATCCGCCGTGCCGATGGCCCCGCCGTGCAGGCGAGGGTGGCCAGGTCTACGGTCGGCATCCTCGGGATGGGGGATCGCCTCTGCTTTGCCATCGACGAAACGATGCAGGACGTCCTTGTCGTCGCCAGGACGACGGAAACGCCAGGACGTATCAGGCTTGGCGAGGGTCGAACCCAGGATCGCCTCCCAGGGGCGCTTCCCGAGCAATTCCTCGCTTGAGAGCATGCCGAATATGCCCAGGAGCGAACCGGAGACCCGCTGGTGACTGCCGCGGTTCTCGTCGCCTTCGGGAGTCCGCTTCACATGCCCGTAGTCGAAGACGCCCTTGGCATCGGACACGACGACGTCGCCGAGCCTCACATGCTCCTCGGCAAGGTCAGGGTTGGGACACGCCCCCGCGATGCCGACCATCAGCGCGTAACCGATGCGGGGATGGGTCCGGAAGGCGTTCGTCGCGACCGTGGCCGCCATGTCGGTACCCATGATGGGCAGCGAGGCCAGCAGGACCTTGCGCATGGTTCCGTCGGGCATGCGATAGCGTCCTTCCCGGTAGACGTTCGGGTCGTTCGCGTGCCCGGGGGCGTCGGACCACTCGTCGAAGGTCGCGAGGACGGCGGCGGCCTCCCGCGGCAGCGCCGTCACGATCAGCACCCTTGGGCAGGCACCCGCGACTTTGTCCTCGCCCTTCATGCCGTCTCCGATCACGTGGCCTTTCCACGTTGGTCCCATCCGCCCTTCTCCGGTCGGGGGCAGGGGCGTGGGATGGGCCAATGCATAAGCCGCCGCGAGCCTCGGGTCATCCCGCAGGGTCAGCAAGGCCGGAAGGCGCGCCTTGACGATATCCTTGAGCACGCCGGTGTCCCGGCACGAGGCCACCAGCCGCTGGAAATCGAGGTCGTTGGCAGGGTCCCCTGACGGGATGCTGTCAGGGGATTCGAGGTAGCGCATGCGCCGGAAGACCGACCCGAGGATATCCTTGCCGTAGCTCCCAAAGTACGACTTGTTGACGATACCGTGGAGGCGGTTGCGAACGATGAGGCCGGCATTCGGCCTACCGAAGAGGAGCGGTATGACGTTCTCGACGATGAAGGCGCTCGCGCCGAGCCGCTCGGGTATCCCCTCCCAAATGCGCTCGATGTCCTTGGGAAGGTCTCCGTGCAACGCCTTGAACAGGCTTTCGGCCGCGCCCGACGGGAGGGCGCGCTTCCAGTCGGTGGCGATGTCGGCCGTTGCGCTGCGCCGCCTCGTCCGCCACGGCAGGTCGATCCCGATCCCGGCTTCCCGGTAGGCGATCCCCTGGGCTTGGTCCGCACGATACTGCGAACGCTTCTCCTCGATGAACTCCTCGAAGCTCGCGCCGCTGCCGACCATGGTGAAGTGGTCCGCGAAGATCCTGTGCGGGAATTCGAGCAGCACCCGCTTGCACAGCTCGCTCTCGATGCGGCTGGAGGCCGGGACCAGGACGTCGTCGGCGAGGAGCACGGCGAGGCGGGTGGCCAAGCGGGCTTCCGCGATGGCCTGGTCCATGAAGCGGTCGACCCCCTTCTCCTCAAGGAAATGGACGTCGAAGAAGTGGAGGAAGACGGCCGGCCGACGAAGGCCGGTCAGGCCATGCTGAACAGCTTCATCTGCGGCTGCGGCCGGGGAACGCATGACGCCCAATAATCCTCGACCAGCCGGTCCATGCGTCCATTCAACGGAACGGCCTTCCACGCGGCCAGCTCATCCGCATACGCGGAAGGGACGTTGCCGATCAGGTACACCGGCTTGTTGAACGCGGACGCCATCGCGATCTCAGCGTAGGTGCTCGGACCTATGTAGTCCGGCCGGTCATGCTTATCCAGGTTGAGGACGAGGACGGCGAAGGTCGTCCGATGCCGGACACGCCGAAGATGCGCCAGGGTGACCCGACGCTTGAACCTCTCATATTCCGCCTGTTCGAGCGCGGCGACGATGTCGTCCTCGGCATCGGGCAACTCGACCGGCACGTCGTTCTGCACGAGGCAATCCTGCATGCGCAGCATCTCGCCGTAGAACGTCATGCTCCCGCAGATGACGACCCTGCGGTGGTTGTGCCGCGCGGGGAAGGGACCCGCGGCGGAATGGAGGCATGCCGAGTCAACCATGGGTGAGCCGACGTTCCACGACGCTTGAACCATCCTCGCCGTCCTCGAACAGCGTCGGTGCGTGCCGGCCCTTGTACTCGCGTGCCACGACGGATGCCTCGGCGATGAACCTGGATGCGACGAGTATGGGTAGGTCCTCGGGCTTCATCGAGAAGAAGACCGGCCGCCGTGCCTGGATGAGCCGGCCGATCTCGTAACAGGTGGTCCGCCCGATGTAGCCGTCCGGAGCGGTCACGTACACGATGTCCGCTGACATGATGCGCTCCAACGTGACGGATTGCACCTCGGCGTCGCTCATGTCCGGATGGTCCGTCTCGAAGCGGACGAAGTCGATGCCCGCTTCGAGCACCGCCGATCCCGCCGGCGAGGTCACGGTCCATCCTTCGGCGCGAAACGCCTCGATGGAGGCGAGCACGGCCTGGTAACGTTCGACCGTCTTGAAGCTGCCGATGATCGCAACGGACGCTGACATTCGTGACGAGGCCTCCTCGAACGGCAGGTTCAACGGTCACCCGGGAATATCGTATCCCTCGTCAGGCGACCCACAAGACGGCCGACCCGACGGTCGGCCGTTACCCTCAATCAAATTCCTACGGAATTGAGACGGGCAAACCCCGAACAGACCGTTACGCGCCCCTCGCGACATCGGAAACGAAGGTCGTTTCCACAGGTCGAGTGCGAGCAGACAACGATTCGGGCACCGTGGGAAGGTCGATACGTGCTCGACCGTCGCCGACTTCCGCTACGGCGCCTCCTACGCCGCCACCACCGGGATCTCGTTCAGCCGTGTCATGTAGCGCGGCGAGCGCATCTCGAACTTGGTCGACCATCCCCGCGCCGGCGCAAACCCGGCCGCGGCAGGGACGACCGCTCCGCGCCCGAACCGTCGGTTGCAGGCGTCGAGCGCGGCCATCAGCGCGGCACGCTGCTCGCGATCGGGCTGGCCGAGGCCGGGCATCGCTCGCTGGGAAGCGTGGAGCGGCAGAAGGTCGGTCGTGACCACGTTGGCCTTCGAATAGCGAAAACCGTCTTGCCAGGTCTTCCGGACGCCGTGAAGGGCGGCCCTCACCAGCACCATCGTGTCGTTCGAGGCCTCGGGCAGGGTCACTACCGTCGAGACCGAGCGCTGCGACCGGGTCCGGTCGTGCTCCGAGGTGTGGAGAAAGACCGTGACGTGGTCGGTGCCGAGCCCCTCCCGCCGGAGCTTCTCCCCGAGCCGGGTCGCGTGGGCGGCGACCGCCTGCTCCATCGTCGCTTGATCCTCGCCCCGATCGGAGAAGCTCCGGGTGACCACGCAACCCTTCCGGGTCGCGGCGACCTCCTCCAAGTCGAGGCAGGCCTCGCCGCGCAGCTCCCGCACCAGGTGCTCGCCGACCACCGTCATGGCCTTGCGTACCGCCCGTGTGTTGAGGTCGCGCACGTCGGCGGCGCTCTCGCAGCCGAGCGCCCCCAGCTTGCGGACGTTCGCTGGGCCGACTCCCCAAATGTCCTTGGGCGGGATCCGGGCCATCCAGTGGTCGTAGGCTTGCCGGTCGGTCAGGTCGCAGACCCCGCCGAGCTCGGGGTTCTTCTTGGCGACGTGGTTGGCGAGGACGCCGGGCGCAAGCGCCAGGAGCGCCAGGACCGCAGTCCTCAGACGCGCTTGACTATGCTGGATCGCTCGACGGATCCCCTCAGTCGTCGTGGCGCAGCCATAAAGAACCTGGCCCATAGCGCGTCCCTCCACTCCAACGTGAAGACTGCACCATCAAACTCTCGGATCAAACATGCAGCGCCGCGAACGCCTGTCTGCATAGTTGGATTATAAATCTAAAACAACGACTTAGCCAGGCATGGCAATCAAATATCCGCCCGCCCGCTCACCGAATTGGGTTTAAATGGCCGGATAATTATAGATTATCCGGCCATTTGGTCAGCTATACTCGTTCCATTGAGATCCGAATCTTGCGGAGCGTTAAGCCTTTCGAGCGGACGTAGTGAGCGTAACGTGCGACCACATTGGTCTGGGAGAATCTCCTAAGACCCTGAGGGGTCAACTCCTCCCGAAATTCTCTAGTTAACCTGCTTTCCTTGGCTTTCGTTGCGCGCTCGTGTTGCTTAAGTTCGTGGACGTCTCTTATCGTTCTGGCTACGTCAGGACTTTCAACCATCAATGCGAACCACGTTGGCTGCAGCCTGCGGAATGGCCCCATCATTCGTGTGGCTTTCTGCACTTCCGCCTCTAGCCTTTCCGGTGTGCCCTTGAGCAACATGTGAGCGAAGCCAGTCTCGTCGTGCGTTGGGTAGACCGCCACAACGAATTTCGAGTATTGAAAAGCCCGCGCCATGCGCTTGGCTTGTGCCTCCATGCTGAACGAACGGAACTCAAGGTCCGTTACCTGCGCACTTCTGAGCAGTAGCTCTTCAAGGGTATTGTCGTTCAATCGAACCTCCTGCGCGTGGCCATCCGGCCCACCGACAGAAGTCATAAGCATGCAGCGAGCAGATGCACGCAGCAACAGACTCGAAGATTAACAGAGTCTTGGGATCTTAATAAAAATCTACGCTTAGATGATATCGTCTGCGCCCTTGGCGTGCAAGGGGCCGTAGCAAAAGTGCTTAATAAAGGCTTTTTCAGCTTTACGTTCGTTGCGGACTTGATGCTGGCCGTTCCAATCGCCTGCATCCTTACCTGACCAGCTGGGCCTGGAACGAGCCGGTTGCTGCGCCTCCTCGACGCCGCGGAACTCGCGCCGAAGTCATTCATTGCTGCTCGACGACGCCGACGGCACGCTTGTCCTCCACGATCCCTGGGGCATCCGCCTGCGCCTCGTTTCCCTTTCCGAACCGAGGCGGCTGACAAAGCCTGGCGAGCCTCTACCAGCGGGAATGGGAGCGCTAGACGTTCCGGCTTCGAAGGCGCCGGCGCTCGGCTGACCGTACCCCGGTCGGCGCCCCGGTGTCGGTACCCACCCTGACGGCCGCGACTCAGGCAAGTCCGCAAATTCCGCCAAGCGGTCGTTCGGCGGGCAAACATTGAATGGCAGCTTCCCACCGAGGCTGTGTGAAAACGCGGAGACCCTCCGAAATTGTAGAACAATCTTCTGGCAGGCAGCCATCCGGGCATCCTAGATAAGACCACAGATGCAACTGGGACGCCTATTTCGGCGCCGCCTAATGCATGCGAGGGGAGATCCTTCTACCGCCTCCGCGTTTTCACACAGCCTCCACCCCATCTGGACCTTCGGCGGAAGCAGGCCGAATGTCAGCAAGGGGTCAGAAGTTCGCTCCAGCCTTATTCAGTTTCTCGACAGGATTGGGATTATAATCATGCACGAGAGTGGGCCTGAAGAGGTAAGCGGTATAGGCACGAGGTCAGAAGAGCGTGCCGGCAAGCCGATATCGGCGCTCGACGCGGTATTCACTGTAGGCGGGCTGGAGCACCCAGAACACCGGCAGCCCGAGCACCAGGTCCCGCAGCGTGCTGCCGCCGATGCCGGTCGCAGTGCCGAGCACCGCGAAGCCGACGAAGTCCATTTCCTTGCGGGAGGCTGCGAGGGCACCCGTGACCGTGAAGATCATCACGCCAATCCAGTCCAGAGTTGCGGTTGACGAACTGGACCGTCTGCGGGAGCGCCCGTTTGCCGACCTGCTCAATGCGCTGCGGGCCGCCTCGACCGCGTCTCGGACGGTTATGCCGACCGCCAGACCGCTCACGGCCTGCCTTCCAAAAAAAGCGGACCCGGCGGCGGTGTCGCCAGCGCGGGTCCGTTAAGGCTTTCCTGCCCTCGCACGCCGCATGGCAAGCTCGAAGCCAAGAAATTGTATGGCTGCTCGCGATTCGCCACAAGGTCTAGCCGTCAAGCCACGGGGCGGGCGACCACCTCGACGGCCGCCATGAGCCGGGCGCCGGCAGCGAGCTTCGCGGCGTTATAGTCGCGGCCGGCGTTCCGCGCCCCCTTGGCGGCCTGGTCGAGGACCGCCCTAACGGTCACGGCGCAGCCCGTCACCGGGATCTCGCCGGCGGGCTGCGCCGCGCGGTCGCGGGCGATGGCGCGGGCGAGCCCGACCACGAGGTCGCCGTCGACGAGCGCGGCCGCTTCGAGCTCGACGACGCGGGCTCGCAGGCCGTCCACTTCGGCGCGGCGTTCCTCGCGCCAGCGCTGGGCCCGATCCCGGGCGGCCTGCCGGTCGCGGGCGGCGCGGGCCTGATGAGTGTCGGCGTCGGGGAAGTGCTGGGTCTCGCTCATGGCGACGATTGAAGCATTGCACCTGGCAAGAGAGAAGAGCGCGCGTGCGGATCGCGTCGAGGCGCAGGGAGGCGCGCTGACGCCCCTCGCGCGGAGGGATGGGGATAAGACCCTCAACGGCGGCGGGAGGGGCGGTGGCGGCCGCCCCTACGGCCTCGCGGCGGCGGCGGGGCGGCGCGGCAGCGCGGCGGTTCTTCACCCCCCTGAGAACAGGGCAAAGCCCTTCCCTTGAGGTCAGCCTTCCTACAGCGGTCACCCCCAGACCTCACGCGCGACGGAGCGGGGGCGTCAGCCCTCGCGCAGGCGCGCGCGTAGGAACCCCCTGAACATGGGTTTCCTATAGCTCGCTGTCGCTCGCCTACTCCCGGTGGGTGGGAACCCCCTACCCCCTAAAGGACTGGGGTGCGTCTGGCTAAGCCACTGTCAGAAATACTCCATTGCGCTATTCCAACGTCAGTCGCACTATAGGGGTCAGGACCGCTTCGGATCGCGCCATGCAGCCCCTCAGCCGCCACCTCGCCCGCCACCTCGTCCTATCGTCTCGGATGCCCCGGCACGTGGACGGCGACCCGGTCTCGCCCGGCGAGCGCGTCGATGCCAAGGCCGTCCGCCTCGCCCTGTCCGTGCTGTCCCGGGCGGCGGGACGGGATCTCGACCGCGGCGATTGGCTCGACGCCCGGTTCGACTACGAGCACCTCGCCGACCGTCCCCGCGAGACAATCGGCATGCCGCTGGGGCCGCTCCTCTCCGACGTCGGGCGGGTGAACGTCGGCACGATGGTGGAGGCCCACGCCCGGGCGGCGCACATCAGGGCGAGCATCGCCGGCGAGCCCTCGCTGGGCGAAGTGGCCATCCTGGCGCCGGGCGTCCACGAGGACGTCGAGCGTCCGCGGCATCGCATCGCGGCGAATGCCAAGGCAGTGCAGTTCAAGGCCGACCGCACCCTCGCAGCCATCGCCCATCCGCACGCGGACGCCACCGACGACGGGCCCGATCCCGCCCCGTTCGGCTACGACCCCCGCGTCATGGCTGCGTTCTCGTGCCGCTACACCCCGGTCGTCTACCTCAGGCTGCTGGCGTGGACCGAGGCCGGGGCGACGCTGCCGCGCGGCTGGAGGGCCCGGCGGGGCCGGGGCGGCCACCTGAGCCTGGAGATCCCCACCGTCGAGATGCAGGCGGCCCTCGGCGCCGACGGCATGGTCTCGCCGTCGGCGCTGGAGCAACAGCTCCTCCGCCCGGTCGCGGAGGACCTCCGCCGGGTCGGCATCGACTTCGAGTGGGCCTACGAGCGGTCGCCCGTCAAGAACGGCGTGAAGTGCCTGCGCCTCAGGATCGGCGACCCGCGAGGGGCGCGCGTCCCGAAGCGCACGCGCACCCCGACGGCTATGCGGCAGCCGCGTCCGGCTCCGACGGGACTGCGGGCCCTGAGCCCTTCGCGACCGGCAAGGTGACGACCTCGGCGCCGTCATCCGCCGGCGGCGGGTTCGCCACCAGGACCATCTGCTCGTCCATGTCGATGCCGTGCGGCCCGAACAGCGTGGCCGCGTCGGTGCCGAAGTTGCTGGCCACGCGGTCGAACGACGCCCGCACCTCGTCCCGGACGGCGAGCTCCCGGGCCGCGCGCGCGGCCCGCGTCCCGACCTCCGCCACCACCTTGTCGCCCTCCTCGGACCTGGCGTACCCCCCGGCGGGCTGCGCGCCGAGCGCCAGGAACTCGGTCTCGGTCACGTCCATGCCGAGGGCCGAATAGGTCTCCCGGACGTGGGCCACGGGATCGCTCACGTAGGCCGGGACCTGCACGGTCGTCGACACGCCGTCCACCACGGCCTCGACCGCCGCCATGCCCTTGGACCACCGGCTCGTAGCGTCGGGCGCGTCGAGCCCGAGCTCGTGCAGCACCGCCGCCGCGGCCCCCCGCAGCCTCGAATCCGGCGCCTGCTCCGCGATGACCCTGGCGTCGGCGACGCCCGTGCGGCGGATGGCGTCGAACAGGGCGCCCACGCGGACGGGATCGGCCAAGTCCGCCATCCCGACGACGTCGTCGACGACGAAGCCTTCCGGCAGGACCTTCGAGCCCGCGATCCACAGGGGCGCCTCCTCGTCCACCCGGTAGACCGGGCGCAGGCGGCCGGCGAACTGCGACAACTCCTCCTCGCGGAACTGGCGCTGGATGACGCGCGCCCAACGGCCCTCGTACTCCGACACCGTGACCGTGACGCCGCCCCCGTTGCGGAGCGGATGCGTGCGCCGGACCTGCGGGGGGCGGACCTCGATGGCGTGGCCCCGGTCGTCCGTGGCGAGGCTGCCGTCCTCGTTGTGCACGCAGCCGTCGCCCCAGGGGTCGATGGGGGTCTCCGGTTCGGGGTCGTCGTAGGTGGCCGCGGCGACGATTCCGTCGATGACCCGGACCGGGAACTCATGCCTACCGACCGAGAACGCGACGAGGTGCCGCCGGGCGAAGTCCAGCCCGCGGATCGCCCCGTAGTGCGCCCAGTCGACGTTCGCCGGCTCGCCCCAGGCATCCATGAGCGCCGCGCGCGTCGCCTTCGGCGCCCCGACGAGGATCCGGCCGTGGCCGTAGAGCAGCGACGCCGCCGAGATGGCGTGGCGGAAGCGCTTGACCGTCGCGGCGATGGCCCGCCGCTTCGACTTGTCGGCGCCGGCATACGCCATCTGGAACTCGGCGGAGCGCCATGCGCGGTCGGCGACGAGGATGGTCCGCAGGTTGAGCTCGGCGTCGAGGTGCGTGACTTGGACCTCCCGGCCGCCCCAGCACTTCGACGTCAGCTCCTCGTCGGCCGAGGCGTCGAGGAGGAGGATGGGCTTCTCGGCGAAGTTGGGCGCGGCGCGCCACGAGATCCGCACGTTGGCCCCGCCGTCGATGGTCTGGATGCGGTAGTCACGCTCGCCCCGGGCCTGCCCCGGCATCGCGTTGCCGTCGCGGTCGAGCCGGTCCCTGCCGCCGTTGAGATCCCGGATCACGCCGTCGTGCTTGAGCGCGGCCAGGCGCTCCTCGACGATCTTCCAGAACCTCCACTCTTCCCTCAAGTGCTTGCCCTTCGGCCGCTCGGCGAGGAGCCTGATGGCCTCGGAGTTCATGCCGGGGTGCAGCTTGCGCCCGGCTTCCTGGGCGCGCCCGCAGACCTTGACGGCCGCCTCGACGAAGGCCTCGGCCTTCTCCATGCCGTGCTCCACGACCAGCATCGTTGCGACGTCGTGGTGCTTCCGGATGGCCTCGGCGGCGGTCCGGGCGGCGTACTGCCGGGCGACGGCCAGGTCCTCGCCAGTCTCGCCCTTGTCCCTCTTGTACGTGCGCGGGGGCGCGCGGTGCTGGTCGAGCGTCGCTGTCGGGAAGGCGTCCCAGCGGAGGATCTCGGTCCAGCAGCGTTCGTCGATGATCACGCCCGCGACGTGGTCCAGGAGCCCGGCGGGCAGGCTCGGCGAGGTCAGGAACGCAGTCGGCACGAAGATGACCTCGGCCTCGGTGATCTTCTTCCTGGCGGCGATGACGGGGCACGTGTCGTAGTGCGAGCAGACCCGCTCCTCGGTCCCACCGATGCCGTCCTCGACCTGGGCCTTGCACAGGTTGGCCGTCGAGATCCCCGCCGCCCGGAGTACCCGCTGGTCGTCGGCGCGCAGGCAGCCGCCGCGCTCCTTGCCTTCGAGGATGAGATACCGCGTGCCGGCCGGCAGGTCCTTGGCCGCGTCCTCCGCATTCCGCCGGAACACCGCGGTGGCGCCGCGCGAGGACCGCTGGAAGCGTTCGACGTTCTCCGCGATGTTGTCGTAGCTCGGCTGCATGTAGAGCATCGCGCCGCGGGCGGGCCGACGCTGATCGCCCTCGCCTACGAAGCCGGCGCCGAGGATGGGGCCGTTCCGCGCCAGGTCCTCGGTCGTGACCTTCACCGCCGTGCTGGACTTCCCGGCGCCGGTCGGCGTGCGGAGCAGGAACACCGGGCGGACGGGGGCTTCCTTCCCGAGGGCGTGGTCCCGGCGGACGATGTCGTGGAACCCCCGGAACACCTCGACGATGGACGTCCCGAGCCGGAGGGACTGCTCGTCCCGCTCGGCCTTCGAGATCAGCGCGCGCTCCCGGGCCAGGGCGGGATCGGCGGGCTCGAAGACGACGTCGTCGGGCAGCTTCGCGCGCTCGGTCGGCAGCCAGGACAGGTCGTCGGCCTCCAGGCGCTCGACGGCGTGCGGCACGACCGGGACGGCGGTCACCTTTCCGGTCGCCTCGTCGCGCACGATGCCGCGGGACTTCATCTCCCCGCGCATCAGCTTCGCCACCGAGCTGTCGATGCGCTCCCGGCAGCCGCGGACGAGCTCCTGGGGGCTCTTGAACTTGGTCCCCCCGGGCGCGAACGCGGCCTCGCATTCGTCCTTGAGCAGGCCGGCGAGCGTGTAGGGCCCGTCCTCGGTCAGGGCCAGGCCGGCATTGTGGAGGACGTAGGAGTAGGCTCGGCTGTGGACGTAGGCTTCGCGGCCGCCGATGACCTTGCCCTGGGCATCCCACTGGACGCCGCTCATCGACATGTTGACGCCGGGCCGGACGAAGCCGGTCGCGGTGACCAGGGCGGGGTCGATCATGGGACCGTCGCCGACGGCGAGGGCGCGGCGCAGGTTCGGGATGATGATGCCGGCGCCGTCGACGGCGGAGACGAAGGCCTCGATCGCGGCCTGGCCGATGACCGTGGCGTGCTCGGGGCCGTGCGTGTCCGGGCGGCAGGCGCCGATCCACTTGAAGTGCCGGCCCGTCCGATGGTGGGCCCCGAACCCCGTAATGGGCTTCCGGTCAGCCAGGACCTCGATGGCCTGGGCGTCGTCTTCGCCCCCGGGGCCGGTCGCGGCCAGGGCGTAGGCCCGGTTACGGATGGGGTCGGCCGGGTCGCTCCGATACACCAGCACGATGCGCGGGGCGCGCCCGACGCGCCGGAATTCGGTGCGTCCGAGATGCTGGTCGGCGAGGCGCAGGACGGCCTCGGAGATCGACGGGTCGCTGACGTCGATGTCGACGGCCAGTGCGCCGCCCGAGATCGGCCCCATGATCAGGGCGGTGTTGGCCCGGTTGGTGCGGCTCTCGGAGTTTGCCCACCAGCTCAGCTCTTCCCGCGTCGGCAGCCTCTCCTGGTACGGCTTCCACTGCAGGGTCTTCCGATTGTTGTCCGCCTTCAGGACTTGGATGGGGCCGCGCTTCTCCCCACGGGACTGCGGGAACAGCGACCACCCGTTCGCGACGCAGGCCGGGGCGACGACGCGGAAGCTCTGGCGGTGCTCTTCCTGCCGCCAGGCGAACTCTCGGGCACGGACCTCGGCGGCGGCCAGCTTGGCGGCGCGTTCGGCGGCCTCGGCCGCGTGGTCGAAGGAGGCTGCGTCGCGTAGGCTGATGACTCTGGCGCCCTGGAAGCGGCCGAGGACAGCCGCGACAAGCGGGTGCACTTCGGTAGGAAATTCATCGGATCGCAAGGGGCTCGCTCTCGGGGTGCGCGGTTGCGGGTCGTCGTGTGCAGGAAAGAGGGCGAAGACTTCTGAACAATGTTCAGCTTGCCTCTGCAGCAAGCCGAACCCGCACGGTCTCATCCCAGCAGTCGATTGTCTTCGCGTCGCCGAATACGTCAACGGCTATTCGTACGACTGCGGCATCTGAGACGGTGCTAAGACGCCTCAGAGTTAAAGTTGACGTCAGGACATACCAACCGCGGTCGTACGTGCAGGACGCCACCCGGATGATGGGTGCGAGCGACCACTACCAGCGGTCCCCTCAGTCCGTGGCAATGGTAGTCTGATTGGCGTCGGCCCTGCGGCCGGCGCTGTCGAGCATGTGGGCACCCTCCGGGGAGATCACCCGGGACGGTAGGCCCTCAGTCCCCGCTCGATAGTGCTCCGACGCCACGCCGGGGGCACTCGGGCACTCCCTCGTCGAACTCGCCGTACAAGGCCAGGTTTTCGGGGTCCCTGTCGTCTTGGGTGATGATGAAGGTCCCGCAGCGCCCGCCTTTCAAGTCGAAGCGCCCGCCGAACCCGGGCAAGCGCGCCCGGGTGGACGTGCCGGTGCCCACGACCCTGCTGACGACGCGGCCGGTGCGGGGATCCTCGACCCCGCACGTGACGCGGATCTTCCACGTGGCCGGGCCGGCCGGCTCGGCGTCGACGTAGCCGAACCGCCGGAGGCCTCCCGGAACCGGCTCCGTTAGGGCCCACTGCCAGCTGCCGTCGAACGTCGGCCACAGCTCGGCGGCGAGGGCGGTCGAAGGAGCGAGGGCTGCAAGGACAAGGATAACGCAACGCATTCTTGGGGACCTTTCAGAAGGGATTGAAGGCCCACGCCGAGCCATCGGCTTCGAGCTAGATGACGTTGGCGGAGGTAATGACGGCGCCCGTGTACCGGCGCCGGAAGCCGGGCTCCGCGAGCCGGTAGCTGATCCGCACCGCGGGCCGCGGACGCGGCCCGTCGACGGGCGTGCCCGCCACCCAGGCATGGACGTCGCGGTCGCCCGTCCGGAGGCAGCGGAGCCAGGCGGATTCGCCGGCGTAGAGGCGGCATCCCGCGAGGGCCAGGGCGGGCACGTGGACGGCGACGAGGCCGCGCACGCGGACTGACCAGAGCCCTCGCGTCCGGTTCCCGTAGACCTATCTCAGAGCCACGGGAGCGGCGGGAAACAGAGGGCCACCGCCTCGGCTTCGAGCGCCATCCGGACGGCGTCCGTCCGCGGGATGCGGCCGGACGCGTTCAGCGCGATGATGCGCTCGACGCGCAGCGTCGCCGCGACGCCGACGAGGCCGCACACTCGGCGCGTCGTCCAGGCGGACCGGAGGCGGTCGCGGATCTGGCGGAGGTTCTCACACATAGAGGACTTCCAACGTGCCCGTGGCGTACTCGACCGCCTCGGCCGCCTGGAGGGCGGCCTGAAGCGGCGAGAGCTCGCCGATCCGGACCGAGACCTGCAGCGCCGCTAGGTGGCTTGCTGCGATGCGGGCGGACGCCTCCGGGACGCGCCCGACGGCGACGGCGGCGACGAGGGGCGAGCCGGCGGTATGGAAGGGACGGATTTCGCGACGCATGATCCCCCCGTCAGTTGGCCAGCTTCGGATCAGACCGGAGCGCGACGAGGCGCTCGATGGCCCGGCGGAGCGGACGCATGCTGCCCCCCTGCCAACCCTGGAGAGCCCGGATCTCGGAGGCGTCGAGGTCGGGCATCCAGGCCGGGTCCAGGCCGCCCTCCCGGCGCAGCGCCTGGAGGATGCGGCGCGCCACCACCGGCAGATCCTGGCGCCGCGGGGCGGGCCACGTGATGACCGTGAACCGGTCGAGGAGCGGCCCCTGCAGCGGCTCCGTGCCGTTCGCCGTCGCCAGGAACGACACCCCCGACAGGTCGCAGGCAGCCTCCAACGCCGGGTCGTGGTAGGCGTGGCGCCGCGACGGTTCGAGCATTCCCAGCAGCGCCGCATGGTGCGACCCGTTGTGGTCCGAGCGGGCGCACTTATCGAGCTCGTCGTGGATCGAGCACACGGTCATGCAGCGGTCCGCCAGGATCTGCTGGGCGGCGCCGTCCAGCCGCGTCGTGGACCACGCCCTGGACGTCCCCGCCCACATGCCGTCTGCCAGCCCGCCGCAGGGGACGACCGTCGTCGGCAGGCCGAGTGCTTCCGCAATCGCGACTGCGGCCTCCGTCTTGCCCGTGCCCTGCGCCCCGACGAGCAGGTACGGGGGCAGCACGACGCGGTCCCGGCCGACGAGCGGCGAGAGCATGCGAGCGACCTGTTCGGCGGCCCAGGGCATGCCCGCGACGAGCCGCTCGCGGACCTCGGAGAGGTCGGGTACCGAGATCGACGGCAGCAACTCCCGCGCCGTCTTCCGGTAGTCCTTCAGCGGGCCTGACGTGAGGTGGTCCAGGCTGCCCGAGACGAGCGCGCGCCGCGCCGGGCCGCCCGCCGGTGCCGGGACGGCCGGGGCCGCGGGAACGGCCTTTGGCGCCGGCCGAGGAGCGGGCCGCAGCGGCCGGCGACGCAGGGGTCCGGGACGCTCCAGGTCCATGAAGTCGAAGTCCGGATCGGGCGGGATATCGTCAGCGATGTTGTCGATGATGGCCGCGGTCGCATGCTCGTGAAGCAGCATGACTTCCGTCTGCATGTTGAGGCGCTGCCGGGCGATGAGCCGGGACGGCAGCCGCGGGACCGGGCCGTAGTCGTCGGGCTCGTCCTCGCCGCGCCCGTCCGTCGCGACGTGCAGCGCCTCCACGAGCGTGACCCAGAGCTCGTAGTGGCAGAGCGAGGAGTGGTCGCCGGCAAGGAGCAGCGAGAACGTCTTTCTGACGGTCATCCGTGCCCCGACGCGGTCGCCGGCGAGCATCAGCAGGATGGCCGCGTGGTCGCGCAGGTCCTGATGCGCCATCCGCGCCGTGATGATATCGGTGCAGCTCTGAATGAAGCTGTCGCAGAGGCAGACGATCTGCCTGAGCCCCTGCAGCGTGGGCTCCCGGCGGAAGTCCTTCAACTCCACCAGGGCCTTCTGGCTCAGGGGGATTCTGTTCCGCGCCGCAAGGGCAGCCTCGGCGGCGCGGGCGGCCTGATCCAGGACGTCGCCGGGCTCGGCCCCCTGGTAGAGCTCGGCGAGGGTCAGGACGTGATCGTGTGGGCGGTTCTGGGCTGCCCGGTCTGCGGCCATGATATCGGCGCGCATCTCCGCGGCAGCCGCCTCGAAGGGCGTCTGTGTCATCGGCTACTCTCCGTGCGCGAGAGACCGATGCCTCCCAGCGCATCCCCCCGGTATGAGGGGGCAGACGTTAAAGAACGGTTTCCTTATTCGGGCCGGAGCGGTTTTCCACGGCGGGCGAGCCGCAGCCCCTCGGCTGCATTCCGGGCCGCGGCGAGGGCCTCGTCCAAGCGGTCAATGAAGTCGCTACGCTCCGCGTACCGGTCAGTGTACCGGGCGAGCGCGACCATCAGCCATCCCACGCCCTCGGCGTCCTCGCTGTCGGACATGTGGGCGAGCGCCTGCAGCACGCCAGGCGGCAGGCCCCCGCGGGCGAGCCGTTCAGGTTGCAGATTACGCCGGTTGATGCCGAATACCTCGGAGACCGCGAATGACCAGCCCCCCGGCCATAGCCTGGACGCCGCGGCGTCCACCGCTGGCGCCAGGGCGGCATTCACGGCGTCTCGGTCGAGCGGCTCGGGCTCGCCGTCGCCGATCAGGAAGGGGCGCCGCTCGCCGTCATAGGCGAGCGCCTTGGTCCCGAAGCGCCCGATGACGACCCACCCGTCCGGACGCGGCCACGCCTCGGGATCCATGTACTGAAGGATGACGTCCATGCCCTGGCATAGCACGCCCAGGCTCCCCCGAAACGAGGAAGGCCCCGCCGGGTGGGCAGGGCCTTCCTTCCATGGGCGAACGGGACGCCGAGGGCGTCATTGCTTCCCGGCTATGTCCACGTCCGCATCCCCGAGGAACACTTCCATGACATTCTGCCAGTATCGGCGGGTGACCGCCTCGTCGCCCTTGAACTTGGCCCAATAGCGCGCGGCGGCGATCAAGCCGTTGGCCAATTCGGTCATGTCGTCCGCGCTCGCCACATACGAAATCTTCTGCAGGACGCGCGGGGGAAGCAGGTTCCGGGTGACGCGGTCCCTCTGCGTCGTACGCCGGTTCATCCTGAAGACCTCTCTTTGGGAAGGGATCACTACATGCTCAAGGACGACGAACTGGACGAGCTCGCGCGCGCCGTGGCCGCGCTGGATGACGAGCGGGCCCGGCACGCAGCGGACGCCGAGGCGCTGCGGGAGGTTATCCACCAACTGCGCCCCGGAGCGGCCATTGTCCGGATCGACGAGCCCACGACCGGCCGGCACCGCTACCAGCTCTTCACGAACCTATCGGCGCAGCCGCCCGAGGACACCGAGTTCCTGTCGAAGGTCTACGGCGTGCCCTGGACCGAAGAGCTCAAGCGCACTTCTGACGCCCCCTTGTCTGCCGTGGGGTCCTTCCAGAGCTGAGACGACCTACGAAGCCTACGTCCACCATGCCCTCGGCCATATCGCCGCGATGGCGGACCAACCCTACGAGGAGTGTGCCGAGGACCTTCGGCGCGCCGCCGAGATCGAGGCCGCCCACCTGCGCTGCGCCGGGGGCTGCCGGGACCGCGCGGACGGCGAACCGGAGTGCGCGGAACTGTGCCGGCGCACCGTCGCCGCGGGGAGCTCCGCATGACCCAGAACCAGTTCTGGTGGGCCACGGTCCACGGCCATGACCACGCCTGCATGATCGAGGAGATCGCCGCCCGGGTCGTGGCCCTGGAGACGATGGTCGCGGGCGGTTAGTGGAACTCGCCCCGGACTGCTAGCAGGGATCGGTGTATCCTGACCCGCTTATCCACAGATTACTGCGTAAAGATTCGCGGGGCGCTGGTGGCGAACTGCTTACTGTGTTTCCATCTTCCGTTGATTGGTGATCAGGAAGATGCCCTTGGCAGACCTCGAAGCCCTTTTTGACAAGTCGGGTGCGGGTTTCTGGAAAACCCGATCCGACGACGAACTCCTCGCGATGGAGTTCACAACCGACGACCCGGAAAGCTTGGACAACGTCTCGAACGACCCGCCGCCCGACGAGGAGGCGATGGTCGAGTTGGCCTACAACGTCGCGGGCCGGGACCGCGGCCGCGCCCAGTGCGTGTTTTGCAAGCACCCCAACCACGACAAGGGCGTGGTCATGCTCTACCGCTCCGGCGGGCGCCGGCTCGTCGGGCGCGACTGCGCCCACAAGCGGTACGGCGTCGTCTTCGACGAGTTGGTCAAGGACTTCGACGCGGCCCGGGACCGGCGCGACTACGTCGAGCGGCAGCGGATGGTCCTATCCCAGCGCTCCGACCTCGTCGACCAGATCGCCGCCATGCGAGCCGACCCGGCCGTCCAGGCCTTCATGGACGTCCGGCGCCGCCTGCAGGCGATGCTCGGGCGGACGGTCTGGGCGCGGCTCGAACGTGTGGCCAGCGGCGACGGCATGCTCTCCACTGATGAGCAACTCCGCGACTACGGCACCGAGAACGCCCGCGTCCGGGGCGTGGTCGTCCAGGGCTACGCGCTGCACGGGGCCGAGCTCTTCCGCTCCGGCCCGACGGTCCCCGAGCAGTTGCTCGCCATCGAGCGGGAGGTCGAAGAGACCCTGGAGGTCCTGCGCCGGCAGGAGGCCACGACCCGCGAGATCCGCATCGGCCTCGTGAAGTTGGGGGACCTGATGAGGCGCATCGAGGAGCAGCGGGTCCGCCTCCGGGCAGTCAACTCGTTCTTCGAGATCTACAACCTCGGACACGTCGCCGAGTGGGCCCGCAAGGTCGACCAGCAGATCATCATCGGGACCGGGACCCTGCCGACGCGCCTGGTGGTCCAGCGGGGAAGCGAGACCCTGGAGTGCGCCGCGCCCGAGCACTACCGCGTCCCTGGGCAGGCCCTTGTCGCGCTGATGCGGGACACCGTCACGGCCCAGAAGAAGGTCCGGCGGGTCACGAAGGGCGCCGCTGCCTAGGGGGGATACCACTCATTGAGGTGGTATCCCAGTGGCATCCGACGCTCATGCGTGCAGCCGCGGATACCACCACGAAGAGCCTAAGCGCCTGCGGGGAAAGCCGTTCTCAGGGGGGGGAGATTGGAGCGGGTGAAGGGAATCGAACCCTCGTATTCAGCTTGGAAGGCTGCTGCTCTACCATTGAGCTACACCCGCATGCCGGCCGGATAGCACAAAGCGGAACGCTTGAGAAGCGAACCGCTGAGCTGTCCGGCAGTCCATGGGATCGTTTGGTGGGGGAAGAAGGACTCGAACCTTCGAAGCTTACGCAGCGGATTTACAGTCCGCCCCCTTTGCCGCTCGGGACATTCCCCCAAACGAGCGGCCCGTACGGGCCGCGCCGGGGTCTTATGGTTGGGGGCTGCCCTGGAGTCAACAGCCTCGTTGCGCTGTTGTACGACGACCGATCAATCGGCGGAAGCGAGGTCGCAGATGCGCAGCTGGGCCCGCTCCGCACCGCGCCAGCGGTCGCATGCGAGGGTGCCGGCGACGTGGCACTCCCGGCCGATCCCGTTGAGAAGCGCGAGGCCGAGCGGGCTCTGCGCGCTGCGGAAGCTGATCGCGCCGATGAGCTGTCCGTCGCGGCTGCGCAGGCGCGCCCGGACGTGGCTGGTGCCGACCACCCCAGCATCGACGATACGGTGGTTCGCGAGGGCGAAGACGGGCTCCGGTGCCCCCTGGCCGAAAGGGCCGGCGCGCTGGATCAGGTGGACCGTCTCGGCGGTGGCGCCACCCGCGCTGAGCGTGCCGTCGACGAGGAGCACGTCCGCCGCGCGCGCCTCTGCGACGGCCGCAGCGAGACTCTCGGTCAGGTGCGCCTCGAACCGGGTGAGGTCCTGGCCCTTCAGGGTCACACCCGCCGCCATGGCGTGGCCGCCGCCCTTGGCGGCGAGCCCCACATCGACGCAGGCCCGCACCGCAGCCCCGAGATCGGCCCCCGCGACCGAGCGGCCCGAGCCGGTGCTCGTTCCGTCCGGACGCAGTGCGAAGGCGAAGGCGGGCCGGCCGAAGCGTTCCTTGAGCCGCGAAGCGATCAGTCCGACCACGCCCGGGTGCCAGTCGGCACTCCCGGCGACCAAAACCGGCCGGTCCGGGTCGAGACTGAGCAGGCGGTCCATCGCGGCCTCGGCATCGGCGACGGCCTGCGCCTCGATGAGCTGGCGCTCGCGGTTGAGCCGGTCGAGTTCGGCCGCGATCCGCACCGCCTCCATTCCGTCCGCGCTCAGCAGCAGCCGCGCGCCGAGGCTCGCATCGCCGATTCGCCCGCCCGCGTTGATGCGGGGCCCCAGCAGGTAGCCGAGGTGCCAAGCCTCCGGCGGACCGTCGAGAGAGGCGGCATCGAACAGGGCGGCAAGGCCCGTGCGATTGCGGGACCGCATCACCGTGAGACCCTGGACCACGAAGGCCCGATTGAGGCCCGTCAGCGGCACCACGTCGGCGACGGTTGCCAGGGCCACGAGGTCGAGAGCATCGGTGAGCCTCGGCTCCGTCAGTTCGCCGCCGAAGAAGCCCTCGCGCCGCAGGACACGGTTGACCGCGACCAGCGTCAGGAAGACGACGCCCGCCGCGCAGAGGTGGCCAAGGCCGGAAAGATCGTCGAGGCGGTTCGGGTTCACCAGGGCGCGCACCGGCGGCAGCACCTCGGAGGCAGTGTGGTGGTCGAGCACCACCACGTCGAGGCCGAGCTTCTCCGCCTCCTCCAGCGGGCCGTGGCCGCTGGTGCCGCAATCGACGCAGACGAGGAGGCTCGCGCCCTCCGCGGCGAGTGCCCGCACAGCCGCGACGTTTGGACCGTAGCCTTCCGTGATCCGGTCCGGGATGTGGATGCGGGCGGTGACGCCGAGGCCCTGGAGGTAGCCGGCGAGCAGCGCCGCGCTCGCGGCGCCGTCCACGTCGTAATCGCCGAACACCGCGACGATCTCGCCGCGACGCACCGCGCGGGCGATGCGCTTGGCGGCGATGTCCATGTCGAGCAGGCTGTCGGGGTCCGGCATCAGCTCGCGCAGGCGCGGGCGGAGATAGGCATCCGCCCCGTCCGGTCGGATGCCGCGCCCGGCGAGCACGCGCGCCAGCAACTCGGGCAGGCCATAGGCCTGGACCATGGCGGCGGCGGCGGCCTGGGCAGTCGGGTCCGCGCAGCGCTCGCGCCACGCCCGCCCCTGGATCGAGGCACTGACACCGAGGAAAGAACGGGGCGGGGGCGTTAGGGCTAGCACGGCGCGATCATAGCGCGGAGCCGCCGCTTACGCTGCCGCCCGAAAACGACAGCGGGGCGGCCATCGCTGGCCGCCCCGCAAGAGCGTGTCATGGGTGCCAAAGGTCGAGACCTTTGACGGGTGCAGGGCTGCGCGCCCCGGACCTCGCCCGAGGGCCTCAGGCCCTTGGGGATCCCCGATCCGATCAGAGGTTCTTCAGGATCGAGTCGACGACCTTCTTGGCGTCGCCGAACAGCATCATGGTGTTGTCGCGGAAGAACACCTCGTTCTCGACGCCCGCGTAGCCGGAGCCCATGCCGCGCTTGATGAAGAGCACGGTCTTGGCCTTCTCCACGTCGAGGATCGGCATGCCATAGATCGGCGAGGCCTTGTCGGTCTTGGCGGCCGGGTTGGTGACGTCGTTGGCGCCGATCACGAAGGCGACATCGGCCTGCGGGAACTCGCCGTTGATGTCCTCCAGCTCGAAGACCTCGTCGTAGGGCACGTTGGCTTCCGCCAGCAGCACGTTCATGTGGCCCGGCATGCGGCCCGCGACGGGGTGGATCGCGTACTTCACGTCGACGCCCTCCTTCTTGAGGAGGTCGGCCATCTCGCGCAGCGAGTGCTGGGCCTGCGCCACCGCCATGCCGTAGCCCGGCACGATGATCACGCGCTCGGCGTTCTTCATGATGTAGGCCGCGTCGTCCGCCGAGCCCTGCTTGACGGGGCGCGTCTCGACCTGTCCGCCGCCGGCCGCCGCCGCGGCATCGCCGCCGAACCCGCCCAGGATGACCGAGATGAACGAGCGGTTCATCGCGTGGCACATGATGTAGGAGAGGATCGCGCCCGAGGAACCGACCAGCGCGCCCGTGATGATGAGCGCGAGGTTGCCCAGGGTGAAGCCGATGCCGGCCGCCGCCCAGCCCGAGTACGAGTTCAGCATCGAGACGACGACGGGCATGTCAGCGCCACCGATCGGGATGATGATCAGGCCGCCGAGGACCAGCGACAGGATCACGATCAGCCAGAACAGGAACTTCGACTCGGTGCCGATGAACAGCGCGAGCAGCACGACCAGGGCCGCGGCCAGCAGCGCGTTGATGAGGTGGCGCTGCGGCAGCATGATCGGCTTGCCGGACATGCGGCCGTCGAGCTTGGCGAAGGCGATGACCGAGCCCGTGAAGGTGATCGCGCCGATCGCGACGCCCAGGCCCATCTCGAACAGCGACTGCTTGTGGAAGTGGCCGTTCTCGATGATGCCGAAGGCCTGCGGCGCGTAGAGAGCGCCGGCCGCGACCGCCACGGCCGCGAGGCCGACCAGCGAGTGGAAGGCGGCGACGAGCTGCGGCATCGCCGTCATCGGCACGCGCTTGGCGATCACCGCGCCCGCGCCGCCACCGATGGCGAGGCCGAGCAGCACGATGACCCACGCGGCCGCGCCCGCCGGCGGATGGCCGATCAGCGTGGTGAGCACGGCCAGCGCCATGCCGATCATGCCGTAGAGGTTGCCTTGGCGGGACGTCGTCGGGTGCGAGAGGCCCCGCAGCGCCATGATGAACAGGACGCCGGCGACGATGTAGAGAAGGGAGGAGACGTTCTCGGACATCGGCTCAGGCCTTCTTCTTGTACATGGCGAGCATGCGCTGTGTGACGAGGAAGCCGCCGAAGATGTTCACGGAGGCCAGCACGATGCCGATGAAGCCGAAGAAGCGGGCCCAGCCGCTGCCCTTCTCGATGTAGGGCACGCCCACGGCGAGCAGGGCGCCCACGATGATCACCGACGAGATCGCGTTGGTGACCGACATGAGCGGGGTGTGAAGGGCCGGAGTCACCGACCAGACCACGTAGTAGCCGACGAAGATCGCCAGCACGAAGATCGCGAGGCGGAACACGGTCGGGTCGACGGCGCCGTGCGTGGCCGCCGCGACGCCGTGGCCGAGGCCGTCGGCGATCGCCTGGGCCTGGTCGGCGGCGTTGCGGGCGGCCGCGGCGGCGGCGCGGGCGGTGTCGGCCAGGAGGCGGGTCTGATCCGCGGCCTGGTCAGGGGCGATGGTTGCCATGGGTGAGATCTCCTGGGGAGCCGGTTACGCCGCGCCCGCGCCCTTGGTGGCGCCCTGGCCCGCCTCGGACTTCGACAGACCGACCGCCGAGGCCTCGGAGGCCGCGCCGTCGGTCTTGGGCTGGAACGAGGGATGCACGACTTGGCCGTCGCGGGTCAGGTTCGTGGCCTTGACCAGCTCGTCGTCCCACTTGATCGCCAGCGCCTTCGACTCCTTGTCGATCAGCGTCTCGAGGAAGGCGTAGAGGTTGCGCGCGTAGAGCGCCGAGGCCGTGGCGGCGAGGCGGCCCGGCACGTTGAGGTGCCCGACGATCTTCGCACCGTTGGGTGTGGTGACGATCTCGCCGGCCTTGGCGCCGGCGACGTTGCCGCCGCGCTCGACCGCGAGGTCGACCAGGACGGAGCCCGGCTTCATCGAGGCGACCATCTCCTCGGAAACGAGCTTCGGGGCCGGCCGGCCCGGGATGAGCGCGGTGGTGATGACGATGTCCTGCTTGGCGATGTGGCCCTTCACCAGCTCGGCCTGCTTGCGCTGGTACTCGGCCGACATCTCCTTGGCGTAGCCGCCCGCGGTCTCTGCCTGCTTGAACTCGTCGTCCTCGACGGCCACAAACTTCGCACCGAGCGATTCGACCTGCTCCTTGGTGGCGGGGCGGACGTCGGTGGCGGTGACGACCGCGCCGAGGCGGCGGGCCGTAGCGATCGCCTGGAGGCCAGCGACGCCGACGCCCATGATAAAGACGCGCGCGGCCGGAACGGTGCCGGCGGCGGTCATCATCATCGGCATGGAGCGGCCGTACTCGGCGGCGCCGTCGATCACGGCGCGGTAGCCGGCGAGGTTCGCCTGCGAGGAGAGCACGTCCATCACCTGCGCACGGGTGATCCGCGGCATAAACTCCATCGCGAAGGTGTCGAGGCCGGCATCGGCCAGGGCCTTCAGCTCGGCCTCGCGGCCGTACGGATCCATGATGGCGACGACGGTGGTGCCGCGCTTCAGGAGCTTGGCCTCGTCGGCGCTCGGGCGGCGGACCTTCAGGACAAGGTCGGCATCGCGGCCTGCGTCCTCGGCGGAGGACGCCACGGTGGCGCCTGCGGCTTCGTACTCGGCGTCCGGAACGCCGGCCGAGAGGCCCGCACCCGACTGCACCACGACCTCAGCCCCCAAGGCCTTGAATTTCTTGATCGTCTCCGGCACCGCCGCGACCCGCGGCTCCGCGGCGTCGGTTTCCGAAAGCACAGCGATGCGCATTCAGCTTACCCCTCAAATGGACCGCCACCGCATGCGCGAACCATGACGGTTTTACGAGGTGAGCGGGCACTGTCTGGTTGATGGAAACGGTGCGGATGTAACTCGGCGTCTCTGGCCGCAGACGCAGCCGCCCCTACGCGAAGAACAGATACAGCGCGAGAAGAACGGCGACCACGAAGGGCGCCTTCCAGCCGACCGCGGGCGCGAGCGCACCGACAGCACCGGCGGCGGAGGCCGCAACGACGCCGGCGATCGCCGTAAGCCAAGCCTCGCGGATGCCGCCGACAGCGAGCGCCAGGACCCAGCAGATGACCACGCCGGTCGCGATCTCGACGAAGCGGATGAAGCCCTTGTAGGTCTGCTCGTGGGTCTTGGCGTCCATCGCCGGGCTGTAGGCTGCCCCGGACACGGTCTTGGTCTCAGCCATCGTGCGTTCGTCCCCTGTGACGCCTGTTTGTTCTGTCGCAGGGGATTTAACTCAAGCCCATACGGGCGGCAATCGCGTTGCCGCCGTCTTTAAGGCCAAGATCGCATCGTTACGCGCAACTTTGCGCCAGTCCCCGCCGTCAACGCGGCAGGTCGAGGCCCGCGGCGGCCAGCGCCTCGCCCTGTCGCCGGGCCAGCGCGTCGAGGGAAAAGCTCTCGATCTCGGCCTCGAACAGGCGGTGGTAGTTCAGCTCCGAGCGCAGATGCAGGAACACCGCGCCCAGACCGACAGCCGCGCGGTCCATGAACACGAATTCCTGGGGAACGGTGACGGGCCCGCGCTCCTTCAGGGCCTGGTGGACCTGGAAGGCCTGCCGACGGCCGTACTCGCCGGGCTTCACGCCGTCCGCCACGGTGCGGGTGCGGTCCTCCAGCAGGGGCCCGTAGATGAAGCGCGCCCAGATGTTCAGGATGTCGATGATCTCGCGATTGAGGTTCTTGAAACCCCAGACCTCGTAGGCGTGGACGATACGGGCCTCGTCGTCCTCCAGAAGGCCGCGGTAGAGGTCCACCACGCCGCCGACGAAGCGCGGATGGAAGATGCGCACGCAGCCGTAGTCGAGCAGGTTGATGCCCTGCGCCTCGCCGCCCTCCGAGAAGACCGTGTAGTTGCCCAGATGCGGGTCGCCGTGGATCACCGCGGCGCGGCTGAACGGGTGCCACCACGCCTTGAACATCGCCTGGGCGAGGCGGTTGCGGATCTCCACCGGGCTCTCGGCGAAGTTCAGGATGCGCTCGCCGTCGAGCCAGTTCAGGGTCAAAAGGCGCTTGGTCGAAAGGTCGGCGTGAACGCCCGGAACCCGCACCGCATCGATGTCCTTGAGCACGGCGGCGTAGAGCGCCGCGTGCTTCGCCTCGCGGGTGTAGTCCAGCTCCTCACGTACCCGAGCACCGATCTCCTGGGCGATCTCGCGGGTATCGAGCCAGGAATTCATGCGCCGGTGCAGGGCGAAGGCCACTTCCAGCTGCTTCAGGTCGGCCTCCACGGCCGATTGCATGTCCGGGTACTGAAGCTTGCAGGCGAGCTTTGCGCCGTCCTTGGCGGTGGCGCGGTGCACCTGCCCGAGAGAAGCGGCAGCGGCCGGCTTCAGGTCGAAACTGCCGAAGCGGCTCTGCCAGTCGGCCCCGAGCTCGGCCATCATCCGGCGCTTGACGAAGGCTGCGCCCATCGGCGGGGCATCGGCCTGGAGCTTCTGGAGCTCGGCCGCGTATTCCGGCGGCAGCAGGTCCGGGATGGTGGCGAGCAGTTGCGCCACCTTCATGATCGGCCCCTTAAGCCCGCCCAGCGCCTGAGCAAGCGCGGCCGCGTTGGTGGTGCCCTCGCCTCCGAACAGGCGGGCGCTCGCCATCCGGGCTGCGACGCCGCCGACATTCACGCCGACGCGGGCGTAGCGGCTGGCGCGGGCGGAGAAGCGGTTGGCTTCGCGGTCGGTCTCGGCCATCGGGCGGGTGCTCACCTCAGCTGTCAGAGCCGAGATAAGCAGCCGGCGCGCCGGTGCCAGGGCCGTGGGTCCCTGCGCCGCGGGTCAGGACGCCCCTTCCATCGCCTCCAGCTCGGCGATCATGCCCTCGATCATAGCGAGCCCGATCTGCCAGAAGCCCGGATCGCTGGCATCGAGCCCGAAGGGCTTCAGCAGCTCGCTGTAGGGCTTCGATCCGCCGGCCGAGAGAAGCGCGAAGTAGCGCTCCACGAAGCCCGCCTCCGCCTTGGCGTAGACGCCGTAGAGCGAGTTCACGAGGCAGTCGCCGAAGGCGTAGGCGTAGACGTAGAAGGGCGAGTGGATGAAGTGCGGGATGTAGGCCCAGTAGGGCTCGTACCCCGAGTCGAGCTGGATCGCCGGCCCGAGTGATTCGGCCTGGACCGAGAGCCAGAGCGCGTTGATCTGCTCGGTCGTCAGCTCGCCCTTGGCGCGGGCGAGATGCACCTTCCGCTCGAAGGCGTAGAACGCGATCTGGCGCACGACCGTGTTGATCATGTCCTCCACCTTGGCGGCGAGCATCGCCCGGCGCTGGGTCGTGTCCCTCGTCTCCGCCAGGAGCTTGCGGAAGGTCAGCATCTCGCCGAACACGCTCGCGGTCTCGGCGAGCGTCAAAGGCGTCTGGGCCATCAGGGCGCCGTTCGGGGCCGCCAGCACCTGATGCACCCCGTGGCCGAGTTCGTGTGCGAGCGTCATCACGTCCCGCGGTTTCCCCTGATAGTTCACCAGAACGTAGGGGTGGACTGAGGGGACGGTCGGGTGCGCGAAGGCACCCGGCGCCTTGCCGGGCCTGGTCGGCGCGTCGATCCAGCGATCGTCGAAGAAGCGCCGGGCGATGTTGGCGAGATCCGGCGAGAAGGCATCGTAGGCCGACAGCACCGTGTCGCGGGCCTCCGTCCAGGGGATCGTGCGCTGCTCCACCCGCGGCAGCGGCGCGTTGCGGTCCCAGTAGGGCAAAGCCTCGACGCCGAACCACTTGGCCTTGAGGCGGTAGTAGCGGTGCGACAATCGCGGATAGGCCGCCTGCACGGCGTCGACCAGGGCCGCGACCACCTCGGGCTCGACCCGGTTGGAGAGGTGGCGCGCGTCGGCCACGTCCTTGAAGCCGCGCCAGCGGTCGGAGATCTCCTTGTCCTTGGCAAGGGTGTTGGTGATCAGGGTGAAGATGCGCAGGTTCCCGCGCAGCACCTCACTCACCGCTCCGGCCGCCTCGCGGCGGACAGCACCGTCCGGGTCCTGCAGCTTGTTCAGCGTAGGCTCCAGCGGCAGCATCTCGCCCTGGACGGGGAAGCGCAGGCTCGCGATCGTCTCGTTGAACAGCCGGTCCCAGGAGGCGTTCGCGGTCACAGATTTCTCGAGGAACAGTTTCTCGACCCGGTCCTCGAGCTGGTAGGGCTTCTCCCGGCGCAGGTCCTCGATCCAGGGCGCATAATGAGCGAGCGGCCCGGTGGCCATCGCGGCGTCGAGCACCGCGTCCTCGACGCGGTTGAGCTCGAGAGCGAAGAACAGCAACTCGGCCGAGGCGTCGGTGAGGCGCTCACGGGTATCGCCGTAGAACTTCGCGCGCGCCTCGTCGGTGGTGTCGCCGGAATAGACGAGACCTGCGTAGGACATCAGCTTGCCGAGCAGATCCTCGATGCCCTCGTAGGTGCGAAGAGCCTCGGCCAGCCGCTCCGAAGCATCCGAGCCCGCCGCCAGCGCGGCGATCCGGCCTGCATAGGTCTCGGCGAAGGCCTTGCACGCGCTCTCCGCCCGCGCGAGGTCGTCGCGGAAGGCCGGATCGTCGAGGCCGGCGTAGAGATCCGAGAGGTCCCACTCGGGAAGCGCGCCGAGATCGACCGCGTGGGCGGTCGCGCGGGCCGCCAGCGCGCTGTCGGCGCTCCGGCAGGGCTGTGCTTCCACGGCGGCAATACGGTCTGGCATCGGCGCTCACATTCCTTGAAGGGGCCGTGCCCGTGAGACAGGCCCCGGATCCCATGGCAAGCCGCTGATATCGAGCGGCCCGGCCCGCGCTTCAACCGATGCGCCGGTCGTTGCTGTGACAAGCCGGCCGGCCCCGCGCGTGCTCGCCGTGCCCGAAATCCCGGGATCGTCGTTAAGCGCGGCTTTACGCATCTGAGCGAGGCTGCATCTCGAAACGGAACACGTCGCGGACCGCGACCGTCGGCGGAGGCTGCCTCCGGCGCGGCGGGATCGGCGCGCCAGCACGAGGAAAGCCCGCATGACGACCACGGTGCTGATCGTCGACGACGACCCGGTGCAGCGCCGCCTCGCCGAGGCGAGCGTGCGCCGATTCGGCTTCGAGGCGCGCACCGCGGAAAACGGCGCGGAGGCTCTGAGCCTCCTGCGGGCTCAGCACGACATCGACGTGGTGCTTCTGGACCTCGTCATGCCGGGGGGGCTGGACGGGCTCGGGGTGCTCTCCGAGATGCGCAAGGGCGACATCGACACCCCCGTGATCGTCCAGACCGCCAACGGCTCCATCGATGCGGTGGTCAGCGCCATGCGGGCCGGGGCGGTCGATTTCGTGGTCAAGCCCGCGGGCGCCGAGCGGCTCCAGGTCTCGATCAAGAACGCCCTGCGGGTCGATCAGCTGGAGGAGGAGGTCCGGCGCATGCGCCGCCGCGCCTCCGGCGCGCTGACGTTCCGCGATCTCGCCTCGAAGAGCCCCGACATGGACCGGGTGATGCGGCTGGCCGAGCGCGCGGCCAAGTCCACGATCCCCGTGCTGATCGAGGGCGAGTCGGGCGTCGGCAAGGAGGTTCTGGCCCGCGCGATCCAGGGCTCCGGCGACCGGCGCGGCAAGCCCTTCGTCACCGTGAATTGCGGGGCGATCCCCGAGAATCTCGTCGAATCCACCCTGTTCGGCCACGAGAAGGGTGCCTTCACCGGCGCCACCGAGCGGCATACCGGCAAGTTCGTCGAGGCGTCGGGCGGCACGCTCTTCCTCGACGAGATCGGGGAGCTCCCCCTCGACGCCCAGGTCAAACTCCTGAGGGCGCTGCAGGAAGGCGAGGTTGATCCGGTCGGGGCCAAGCGCAGCGTGCGGGTCGATATCCGCTTGGTCTCGGCGACGAACCGCTCGCTCCTCGACCTCGTCAAAGCCGGCAAGTTCCGCGAGGACCTCTACTACCGCCTCAACGTCTTCCCGATGACCCTGCCGCCTCTGCGGGCTCGCCGCGAGGACATTCCGGACCTCGTGCGCTCCTTCTGCGCCCGCTTCTCGGCGGAGGAGAGCAAGCGCGTGCGCGGGGTCAGCGCCGAAGCGATGGCGCTCCTCACGCGCTACAGTTGGCCCGGCAACGTGCGCCAACTCGAGAATGCGCTGTTCCGTGCCGTGGTGCTGGCGGACGGGGACGAGCTGACCGTCTCCGAATTCCCCCAGATCGCCGCCCAGGTCGAGGGCTTCGACATCCGCATCCCGCCCGCCCCCGGCCAGCCGGTCTCGGCGCACGCGGCTCTGGAGCCGGTGCGCGAGATCGTGCGCGTCGAGGTGCGCGACCCCCACGCCATGTCGCTCGTCGTGGAGGAGACCGGTGAGATGAAGACGATGGAGGCCGTAGAATCAGAGGTGATCCGCTACGCGCTGCAATATTACCGCGGCCGAATGTCCGAGGTCTCGCGCCGCCTCGGAATCGGCCGATCCACGCTCTACCGAAAGCTCAAGGATCTCGGCATCGACGAGAAGGCCGAGGACGCTGCCGCCTGACCGTGCGCCATCGCGCGCCGCGCAGGCTCGGTTTTCCCGGGGCGCATGCATACGGCAGCGCTTGCTTCGATTATACATTTGTGAGGATCGCACTACGCGGTCCGCCCCGAGGAGAGCCATGATGGGCGTTCCGCGCTCCGCCACCATCGCCTTGGCCGCGCTGTTCGCCGGTACGCTCGTGCCCGCCCGGGCGGAGCCCGGCATGCCCCTGCGCACCGCCGCCGTCGAGCCCGACGCCGCGACCCCCTCGGCAGCTCCCGCCGTCTCGGGAGCGGCTGAATCGGCCAAGCCCACCACCGCGGACGAGGCGGTAGGCGTGCCGGCGGAGGGGGCCGCGAAGGCCGAGACGCCGCCGGCTCCGGCCCCCGCTAGCGCCGCTGCGCCCGCCGTACCGAGCGATCCGCGCGCCGCCGCGATCTTCAACCGCCTCGCCGACGCGGCGCCCCTGCTCGCCCGCCTCACCGCGAAGGAGCGCGAGGCGATCCGGGCGTTCTACGCGCTCGGCGCCTTTCAGCCGGTATGGGTGAGCGAGGGCGCTTACAATCCGGCCGCCAAGGCAGCCGTGGCACGCTTGGCCGCCGCGAGCGAGGACGGGCTCGACACGCGCGCCTATCCGGTGCCGAGATTGCCCGCCTCACCGGACGACCTTGCGACGATCGCCGACGCCGACCTGAAGCTGTCCGCTGCCATCGCCCTCTACGCGCGCGATGCGCGCGGTGGGCGCGTCAACCTCGCGTCGATCTCGCGCCTGATCACACCGAGCCTCGATCTGCCGACAGCCGATGCGGTGCTTGCCGCCGTGGCGGCGGCCGGCCCCGAGGCCGGCAGCGTGCTCCAGCGGTACAATCCGCGCCAACCCGGCTACCTCGCGCTGAGGACCCGGCTCGCCGCCCTGCGCGGGCCGGCCGAACCGACGGTCTCCGCCTCGAGCAAGCCCCTGAAGCTGCCGCCGGGCCCGATGCTCAAGATCGGCATGCGCGACTCGCGCGTGCCCGCTCTGCGCCAGCATCTCGACATCGAGGCGCGCGCGCCCGGCACGCTGGACCACGGTCCCGGCGAACCCGATCTCTACGACGCGGGCGTTGCGAAGGCGGTCTCGAATTACCAGCGGTCCCGCGGGCTACCCGCGACAGGCACGCTCAACGCCCAGACCGTGCTGGCTCTGGCAGGCGTCGAGCCGCAGCGCCACGCGAGCGCGGACGAGGCGCAGATCATCGTCAATATGGAGCGCTGGCGCTGGCTGCCGACCGATCTCGGATCCGACTACGTGCTGGTCAACGTGCCGGAATACCGCCTGCGCGTCGTCCGGCAGGGGCGCCTGCGCGACGAGACCCGGGTCATCGTCGGCAAGACGGAATCGCCGACCCCGCTCTTCTCGGGCCTGATGGAGTACGCGGTCGTCAACCCGTCCTGGTACGTCCCGCCCTCGATCCTGAAGACGATGCTGCCGAAGATCGCCGCCTACGGCGGCAAGACCTGGGGCGGCTACGAGGTGGTTCGGCGCGGCGGCCACGTCTCCCTGCGGCAGCCGCCGGGCGAGAAGAACGCGCTGGGCTTCGTGAAGTTCATGTTCCCGAACAACCACGCGGTCTACCTGCACGACACGCCGAATCGCTCGCTGTTCGCCCGATCCGACCGCGCGCTCAGCCACGGCTGCGTACGGGTCGACGACCCGTTCCGCTTCGCCGACGCGGTGCTGTCCGAGGCCTGGACCAGCGAGCGGCTGAAGAAGCTGATCGGCAAGGGCGAGCGCACGATCCGACTGGACGAGAAGCTGCCGGTGCATCTCGCCTACTTCACGGCCTACCTGGACGATTCCGGCAGCTACCGGACGCTGCCCGACATCTACGGCTACGACGCGCCGATGCGCGCGGCGCTCGGCCTGCCGGGCGGTGGTGGACCTGCGATCGCCCGCGCCCCGAAGGCGCCGACCGAGCCGGCGCGGCAGACCGCCGAGATGCCGCGCCCGAAGCCGAAGGTGCGGCACGCCGCGCGCCCGACGGTGCGGGCGGAGGCGGCACCGGTCTACGCCAGCCCGGATCCCTGGGGACCGCGCCCCGCGCCGATCTCGCGCGGCTGGTGGTAAGTCGGCGCTAGACTTTCCGGATCCTGTCCGATCCAAAGACAAGAATCCGCGAGCGTGCGCCCGAGCACTTGCGGGCACGATTTCGCCATGGTCGCGGCTTAGCCGTTCCACCGACAGGACGGTATCCGCGGCGAGGCCTCGATAACCGGCGATTCACGGTTTTCGGCAACCTTGCATTCACCACGACGCTCCGCCCGGGGCGCGGCAAGAGGGCAAGGGCCATCGTGCGCAGGTTCTCCCCCATCCGTCCGGCCGCGATCCGCCGCCTCGTCCTCGCGGCCGGCGTGTCGCTCGCTCTGATCGGGACGACGAGCGGAACGCAGGACGCGGTCGCCAACGGCGATACCCGCAGCCTCACGATCTTCCACACCCACACCAAGGAGAGCGCCACCGTTACCTTCAAGCGCGACGGGCGCTACGATCGGTCCGGGCTCGATCAGCTGAACTGGCTCCTGCGCGACTGGCGCGTGGACGAGCCGACCAAGATGGATCCCCGCCTCTTCGATACGGTGTGGGAGGCCTACCGGCAGGTCGGTTCGAGCGAGGCGATCCACATCGTCTCCGCCTACCGCTCCCCTGGCACCAACGCGATGCTGCGGCGGCGCTCCCGGATGGTGGCCGAATACAGCCAGCACATGCTCGGCAAGGCCATGGACTTCTACCTGCCGGATGTCTCGATCGATCAGATCCGAGCAGTCGGCATGCAGATGCAGCGCGGCGGCGTCGGCTGGTATCCGCGCTCGGGCTCGCCTTTCGTGCATCTCGATGTCGGCTCGGTTCGCTCCTGGCCGCGCATGACCCACGACCAGCTCGCGCGGCTGTTCCCGGACGGCCGGACCGTGCACCTGCCGAGCGATGGCCACCCGCTTGCACGCTACGAGGAAGCCCGCGCCGCCGTTCTGGCCCGCGGCGGCACGGTGGCCGGCGTGCAGACACAGGTCGCGAGCGCCGAGGAGGATGACGGTCCGAGCGTCGGTCGCTTCCTGGCGAGCCTGTTCGGCGGCGGCTCTGCCAGCGTCCCCGCGACGGCACCGGTTCCGGCCGCGCGCCAGCGCCGCGCGCCGATCGTGGTCGCGAGCGCCGACCCCGAAGCGCCGGTCGGCGCCAACGCGGCCCTCGCCTACGCGGCGCCGAACGCCAGCGCGGCGCTGCGCGGTGCGGCCCTCGCCCGCGACGGAAAGCCGGATGCCCGCAGCTTGCTGACGGCGGAGCCCGCAGGCGCCGCGTCCGGCAGCGCTGATGCGGCGATCCAGGCAACGCTCGCGCCGCTGCCGCCCCGCCGCCCTGCCGAGTTCGAGGCGGTGGCGGCGAGCGCGATCGCCATGCCGCTGCCTCCGCCGCGACCGGTTCAGTTCGCCGCCATCGGCGCCGTGGCCATTCCCGCGGCGGAGCCGCTGCAGAAGGCAGCGTTCCTGCCTGTGACGGCCCGGCGCAGCAACCTCGTGGCGGCGGATGCCGATCCGAAGCAGCAGCTGCGTGCCCTATTCGAGACCGTCGCGGCGGACGACGCGTCCGTCCCCGCCTCGAACGCAGCGCCGGTCCGCGTCGCCGCGGCCCGGGCGCGATCGGACGCGGCCCCGGATGCCCTCGTCTCGGCATCGCCGGAGCGGATCACGACCCGCTTCGGCCAAGGTAGCCCCGGCGACGCGCTCGACAGCCAGCGCTTCAGCGGTTCGGCGACGCGCGGCGTCGGCGGGGGGCGCTGAGAGCGATCTCCCCGGTAACCGCGACGCGCGGGCCGGGACCGGCTCAGCGGCCGCCGCGGGCCTGCGCGGTCGCGAGCGCTGCGACCAGTCCGGCGGCGTAGTCGCTGGTGCCGGCGATACGCTCCGCGTCGGCGCTGCTCTGGGTCGCCACCGCGAAGACCAGCAGGCCGCACGTGGCGAGGCCGCCGATGGTGCCGATCGTCCACAGGCAGGCGCGCTCCAGAGTGCGCGGGAGCCGGACGGCGGCGGGATGGTCAGAGATGTAGAGTGGGGAGGGGCTCGGGTCGTTCATGGCCGGCAATCCCGCGCGTGGCATTCGGGCTGGCGCTCGTCGGAGCCACTAGCAGTCAACGTGCCGGTACAGCGCAGGTTCGTCCCGGCGCCCTGATTTTTTCCACAGCTGTTGCGCCGCTTCGATAACGGCGGGTGAACGTGGCCCGGACGGGCTGCCCGGGCCACGTTCGATTCGGATCAGCCCTCGCCGCTGAGCACCTTGCCGAGCGCCGCCTGGGCCGCCGCGAGGCGCGCGATCGGCACGCGGTAGGGCGAGCACGAAACGTAGTCGAGCCCGACCTCCTGACAGAATCCGACCGAGGCCGGATCGCCGCCGTGCTCGCCGCAGATGCCGAGCTTGATGTCGCTCCGCGTCTTGCGCCCGCGCTCCACGCCGATGCGCACCAGTTCGCCGACGCCTTCCTGGTCGATCGTCACGAAGGGATCGGCCGCCAGGATGCCCTTCTGGGTGTAGGGACCCAGGAACGTGGCGGCGTCGTCGCGCGAGATGCCGAGCGCCGTCTGCGTCAGATCATTGGTGCCGAAGGAGAAAAACTCAGCGGTCTCTGCGATCTCGCCGGCCTTCAATGCCGCGCGCGGCAGCTCGATCATGGTGCCGACCTGATAGTCGAGCTTGGCACCCGTCTCCTCCGAGACCGCCTTCGCCATGGCGTCGATGCGCGCCTTGACGATGTCGAACTCGGCCCGGGTGAAGACCAACGGCACCATCACCTCCGGTACTACCGGAGCGCCGGTCTCCTTGGCGGCCTGAACGGCTGCCTCGAAGATCGCGCGGGCCTGCATCTCGGCGATCTCCGGGAAGGCGATGGCGAGGCGGCAGCCGCGGAAGCCGAGCATCGGATTGAACTCGGAGAGTTCGCGCATCCTGTGCCGGATCTTGTCCTCGGCGACGCCCGTCGCCTTCACGACCTCGGCCACCTCGGCGTCCGAGTGCGGCAGGAACTCGTGCAGCGGCGGGTCGAGCAGGCGGATCGTGACGGGCAGGCCCGACATGATCGCGAACAGCTCGGCGAAGTCCTGGCGCTGGTAGGGCAGGATCTTCGCGAGCGCCGAGCGCCGGCCCTCCGCATCGTCGGCCAGGATCATCTCGCGCACCGCGATGATGCGGTCACCCTCGAAGAACATGTGCTCGGTCCGGCAGAGGCCGATGCCCTCGGCGCCGAAGTTGCGCGCGGTGCGGGCGTCGTTCGGGGTGTCGGCATTGGTCCGGACCTTCATGGTCCGGTGCGCGTCGGCCCAGCCCATCAGCTGTGCGAAGTCGCCGGAGAGCTCGGGCTCCAGCATCTTCACCTCGCCCTGCAGCACTTGGCCCGTCGAGCCGTCGATGGTCAGCTTGTCGCCGGCCTTCAGGGTCACGCCACCGACCGTCAGAGTCTTGGCCTTGTAGTCGATGCGGATCGAGCCGACGCCCGAAACGCAGGGCTTGCCCATGCCGCGGGCAACCACTGCCGCGTGGCTGGTCATGCCGCCGCGGGTGGTGAGGATGCCCTCGGAGGCGTGCATGCCGTGGATGTCTTCCGGCGAGGTCTCGATGCGCACGAGGATGCATTTGCGCTCGGCCTTCTTGCAGGCCTCGGCATCCTCCGAGTTGAACACGATCTCGCCCGTCGCCGCGCCCGGAGAGGCCGGCAGGCCGGAGGCGATCACCTTGCGCTCGGCCTTCGGGTCGATCGTCGGGTGCAGGAGCTGGTCCAGCGCGCCGGGCTCTACGCGAAGGATCGCCTCCTTCTCGGAGATCAGGCCCTCGCTGGCGAGATCGACCGCGATCTTCAGCGCGGCCTTCGCGGTGCGCTTGCCGTTGCGAGTCTGGAGCATCCAGAGCTTACCGCTCTCGATGGTGAACTCCATGTCCTGCATGTCGCGATAGTGCTTCTCGAGGATCCCGTAGATCCTGGTCAGCTCGGCGAAGCTCTCCGGCATCGCCTTCTCCATCGAGGGCTTGTCGGACTTCGCCTCGATGCGCGCCTTCTCGGTGATGTCCTGGGGCGTGCGGATGCCCGCGACCACGTCCTCGCCCTGAGCGTTGATCAGGAACTCGCCGTAGAGCGCCCGCTCGCCCGTCGATGGGTTGCGGGTGAAGGCCACGCCGGTGGCCGAGGTGTCGCCCATGTTGCCGAACACCATGGCCTGCACGTTCACGGCCGTGCCCCAGCTCTCAGGGATGCTGTTCAGCTCGCGGTACTTCTTCGCGCGCGGGATCATCCAGGAATCGAACACGGCGCTGATCGCACCCCAGAGCTGGTCCTGCGCGCCCTGCGGGAAGTCCGAGCCGTGCTCCTCGCGCACGATCTTTTTGTAGGTCTGGATCAGGGTCTTCCAGTCCTCGGCACCGAGCTCGGTGTCGAGCTCGACGCCCTTGCTCTCCTTGTACTGCTCCAGCGCCTCCTCGAAGGCGTGGTGCTCAACGCCCAGAACCACGTTCGAGTACATGGTGATGAAGCGGCGATAGGAATCGTAGGCGAAGCGCTCGTCGCCCGCGCTCTGGGCGAGCGCCAGCACCGTGGTGTCGTTGAGGCCGAGGTTGAGCACCGTGTCCATCATGCCCGGCATCGAGGCCCGGGCACCGGAGCGAACCGAGACGAGCAGCGGGCTCTGCGCGTCGCCGAAGGTCCGGCCGGTCAGCGCACCGACCTTGGCCAGGGCCTCGTCGACCTGCGCCTTCAACTCCGGCGGGTACTGTTTGTCATGCGCGTAATAATACGTGCAGACTTCGGTGGTGATGGTGAAACCGGGGGGGACGGGCAGGCCGAGATTCGACATCTCGGCGAGGTTCGCGCCCTTGCCGCCCAGCAGTTCGCGCATCTGCGATTTGCCCTCGGCCTTGCCGTCGCCGAAGGCGTAGACCCACTTCGCGGTGCCCGCGCTGCCCTGGCTCGCCATATCGTTTCCGTCCATTCGAAAGTGACGTGACCGTGACCGGTCATTGGATCGCGGGTTGGACCATCTCGCGTTGCAACGCAAGGTGAACGCCCTGAAGGCGGTGGATGCCGACCCACGGCTGTCTCACCGCGGCGATGAAGCCTCTCGGCTCACACCAGCCCGCGGAAAAGGCCAAGGCCGATCAGTCCGACGCCGATCAGGTACGCGGCCACGATATAGTTCAGCAACCGGGGCGCGATCAGGATCAGCACCCCGGCGATGATCGCGATCACGGGCTGCAGGTTCGAGATGGTGATGGTCATCGGATTCGGCGGACAAAGCTTGGCGGTTTGGAGACGCCCGACGGGCGTTTTGGTTCCCATCGCTGCGTCACAGGCCCTGCGGCCGCCCTGATCGCCGGCGAGAGGGCGAATACTTGGCGGTTCAGATCAGCGCAGCGCTTAAACGCGCATTAACCAGGATCCAGAATATTCAAGGGGCTCGAAAGGATCATTGCACCGATGCTCCACGCCGACCCGCTCCTCCAGCGCCCAGCCCTCGTCCATCCGCGCGTCCTGGCCCGTGCCCTCGACCACCTGATGCCGGCCGCAAGCTCGCGCGC
>NZ_BPQM01000063.1 GCF_022179245.1 Methylobacterium gregans | reverse complement strand
CTGGACGCCGGGGCCGGCGCGGTCTTCGTGGACGTGCCGAACCTCGTCCTGACGCCGCACATCGCGGGCGTGACGCAGGAATCGAACGTGCGCGTCTCGGCAGTGACCGCCCAGGCCGTGCGCCGCCACCTCACGGAGCAGTAGGGCGATGGCCACCCTCACCCTCACCGAGGCCGAGGCGCTTGCCGCGGAGGCGCTGACCCGCTGCGGCACCGCGGCGCCCGCCGCCCGCAGCGTCGCCCGCGCCCTCGTCGCCGCCGAAGCCGACGGCCTGAAGGGCCACGGCCTCTCGCGCGTCGCGCCCTACGGGGCGCAGGTGCGGGCCGGCAAGGTGGTAGGCGACGCGGTACCCCGCGCCGAGCCACCGCGCCCGGGTCTGCTGGCAATCGACGCCGCCCACGGCTTCGCCTACCCGGCGATCGACCTCGCGCTCGCGGAACTGCCGCGGATGGCCCGCCAGCAGGGGATCGCGGCGGCCGGCATCCGGCGCTCGCACCATTGCGGCGCTGCCGGGCGCCCGGTCGAGGCGCTGGCCGAGCAGGGATGCGTCGCGCTCCTCTTCGCCAACACGCCCGCCGCGATGGCGCCCTGGGGCGGGCACCGCGCGGTGTTCGGCACCAACCCGCTCGCTTTCGCCTGCCCGCTGCCGGGCCGCGCGCCGATCGTGGTCGATCTCGCCCTCTCGAAGGTCGCCCGCGCCAACATCGTCGGCGCGGCCAAGCGCGGCGACCCGATCCCCGAGGGCTGGGCGCTCGACGCCGATGGGCGCTCGACCACCGACGCCGGGGCAGCGCTCACGGGTACGATGGTGCCGCTCGGCGACGCCAAGGGCACGGCGCTCGCCCTGATGGTGGAGTTGCTCGCCGCCGGCCTCGTCGGGGCGCGCTTTGCCGGGGAAGCTTCCTCGTTCCTCGACGCCGAGGGCGACCCGCCGGGCACCGGCCAGTTTATCCTCGCCATCGACGCCGCCGCGCTGAGCCCGGACGCGCCAGAGCGCTTCGCCGCGCTCGCCGGGTCGATCGAGGAGCAGGACGGCGCCCGCCTGCCCGGCAGCCGCCGGCTCGGGCTGCGCCGTCGGGCGGCCGAGGCGGGCCTCGACCTCCCCGACGCGCTGGTGGCGGAGATCCGGGCGCTCTGAGGAAAACTGCCTGTGCGGAGGAGAAACCTGTGATTGCCCCGCTGGTCGGGCCAACGTAAGCCAGAGGAGGGAGAGGTGCTGGACACATCCTTCGACGCTCTGCCCGCAGGTGGGGCTCGGCGTCGCAACGAGATGGAACGGTCAGGGGACGGTCAGTCAGGGTCGGGGCGCGGCGCCGCTGGCGGCGCGGTCGGATTCCGGCCGCTCTACCGGCAGGTCTACGACACGCTGCTGAAGCGCCTCGCCGACGCGGTCTGGCAGCCGGGCCAGATCCTGCCGAGCGAGGGGCAGCTCGCCGCCGAGCTCGGGGTCAGCCAGGGCACGGTGCGCAAGGCGCTCGACGCGCTGACCGCCGACAGCCTGCTGGTGCGCCGCCAGGGCCGCGGCACCTTCGTGGCCGACCACGACGACAAGCAGAGCGTCTTCCGCTTCTTCAAGCTCCGGCCCGACGGCGAGGGCACCGGGATGCCGACGAGCCGGGTCACGGCGATCGCGGAAGCGGCGGCCAGCGCCGACGAGCGCGGGCGCCTCGACCTCGCGCGCGCCGCCCGCGTGGTGCGCATCGAGCGCGTGCGCCTCATCGATGCGCGGCTCTGCGTGTCCGAGACGATCAGCGTGCCGGCCGCCCTGTTCCCGGGCATCGCCGAGCTCGCCCTGCCCAACACCCTCTACAGCCTCTACGCGACCCGCTTCGGCATCACGATTGCGACCGCGAACGAGCGCCTGAAGGCGGTGGCCCTCGGGCCCCGCGAGGCCGGTCTGCTGGAGGTGGCCGTGGGCACGCCCGCGCTGGAGATCGACCGCGTCGCCGTCGACCTGGAGGAGCGCCCAGTCGAGTGGCGCCTCTCGACCTGCCTGACGCAGGACGTCCACTACCTCTCGGTCCTGCGCTGACCGGCGTCGTGCCGGCGGCAGGGTGCCGCCCGCACGACGCCGGCGGCAGGATGCGCCGCACCGCGCCCGGAGCCGGCGAGGCCCCGGGACATCTGAAACTCGCTGCAACAGCCTGCACGGGGAGCGCGCGATGACGGATCGCGGACGACGGGACATCCTGAGGATGGGCGCGCTCGGCGCCCTCGCGCTGGCGGGCGGCGTCCCGCGCGCCCGGGCGGACGCGGTCACGCTGCCCTTCGGCAACGGCGAGCGGCCGCTGGTGGCCTATCCGGGCAAGCGCCCGCTCCTGCAGATGACCGCGCGCCCGCCCCAGCTCGAGACGCCGTTCGCCGTCTTCGACGAGGGCGCCCTCACGCCGAACGACGCCTTCTTCGTGCGCTACCACCTCGCCGACATCCCAAGCGAGATCGACCCCGAGACATACCGGCTCGCGGTCCGAGGCCATGTCGAGCGCCCGCTGGATCTCTCGCTCGCCGACCTGAAGGCGCTGCCGCGGACCGAGATCGTCGCCGTCAACCAGTGCTCGGGCAACTCGCGCGGATTCTTCGAGCCGCGGGTTGCCGGCGGCCAGCTCGCCAACGGCGCCATGGGGTGCGCCCGCTGGACGGGGGTGCCGCTGAAGGCCGTGCTCGACGAGGCGGGGATCAGGGCCGGGGCGATCGAGATCGCCTTCGAGGGGCTTGACGGGCCGGTCATTCCGGAGACGCCGGACTTCGCCAAGTCGCTCGGCGTGGATCATGCCCGCGACGGCACCGTGATGCTTGCCTTCGCGATGAACGGCGAGGACCTGCCCTGGCTCAACGGCTATCCCTTACGCCTCGTGGTGCCGGGCTATTACGGGACCTACTGGGTCAAGCACCTCGCCAGCGTCCGGGTGCTCGACAAACCGTTCGACAATTTCTGGATGAAGACGGCTTACCGGATCCCGGACAATCCCTGCGCCTGCACCGAGCCGGGCCAGGCGCCGAAGGCGACGGTGCCGATCAACCGCTTCACCATCCGCTCCTTCCTGACCAACCTGCAGGACGGCGCCGCGGTGAAGGCCGGGCGGACGCCCTTGCGCGGCATCGCCTTCGACGGCGGCGCGGGCATCCGCTCCGTGGCGGTCTCCGCCGATGACGGCCGGAACTGGACCGAGGCGCGGCTCGGCGCGGATCTCGGGCCCTACGCCTTCCGCCCCTGGACGCTCGACCTCGATCTCGGCCCGGGCACGCACGCGATCCGGGTGCGGGCGACGGGCAACGACGGGGCGAGCCAGCCGATGGAGCCGCTCTGGAACCCGGCCGGCTACCTGCGCAACGTGGTCGAGACCACGCGGGTGCGCGCGTCGTGAGGGAGAGCACCATGCCCAGGAAGCGACTTTTCCGGCGTATCACTTGGCTCGCGGCGCTGGTCGCCCTGTCGGCATTCCCCGCCCTGGCGGCTCCGCGCAGCTACGCGCTTCCGGAACCGACCGCCGAGCTGCGCCCGCCCGCCGACGGTGCTCACGCGGCCGGCTTCGCATCCGCGCAGGCTAATTGCATGACCTGCCACTCGGTCGACTACATCGCGATGCAGCCGCCGGGCAAAGGCCGGGCGTTCTGGGAAGCGGAGGTGACGAAGATGATCAAGGTCTACGGCGCGCCCATCGACGAGGCACAGGCCAAGGCCATCGCGGCCTACCTGAGCGCGCAGTATTGACACCGTCGATCGCGCCTCGATGCTGCGCGGGTGCGGCCGGCCTGCCGGGTCCGGCCAGGCCGAGGGCGGCGTCAGCGGGCCTGCGTGCCGAGAGCGGCCTGGATCGGGGCGGACGGCGAGGCCGCATGGGCAGCGAGATGGACCCGGCCCGCAACGAGGAGCAGCGCCACGCTCCAGAACAGCGCGACCGCGAGGTTGCGCGCCCGGTGGCCCGCCGGCGCCGCGCGAGCGCCCGCACCGTCGAGGCGCTCGCCGAACGGATCGAAGGCGGAACGCTGGGCGTGGATGTCGGTGGGCATGGACCGAATATCGCGCACCCGCCGAGAGCAAACAATGGTTGCGGATCTTCGATCTTCGCGGCCAAAGCAGAAGCAAGTTCTCTTCTCGGAGGCGTATGGAGAGCGTTCTCCTCTTCCTCCGCAAGGATGCGATCATGAGCGTGAAGGCCCCCGCGAAGGAGGCTCTGCCCGGCACGGCCGCCGGCGAGGCCCCCTCGCTCCTGCCCGGGCTTCTGGTCTGCCTCGCGATCACGGCGGGGGCGGTTGCCCTGCAATCGGTCGAGGAACACCTCACCGGCCATCCCTATGTCGAGGCGCTCGTCATCGCGATCCTGGCGGGCATCGCGATCCGCACCGTCTGGGTGCCGGGCGAGCGCTACCGGGCGGGCATCGCCTTCTCGGCCAAGCAGGTGCTGGAGGTGGCTGTGACGCTGCTCGGCACCTCGATCAGCCTGGGGGCGATCGTGGCGTCCGGCCCGGCGCTGCTCACCGGCATCGTCGGGACGGTGATCCTGGCCATCACCGCGAGCTACGCGATCTGCCGGGCGCTCGGCCTGCCCGCCCGCATGGCGATCCTGGTGGCGGCCGGCAACGCCATCTGCGGAAACTCGGCGATCGCCGCGGTCGCGCCGGTGATCGGCGCCGACAGCAAGGACGTGGCCGCCTCCATCGCCTTCACGGCGGTTCTCGGCGTGCTGATGGTGCTAGGCCTGCCGCTGTTCCTGCCGCTCGCCGGCCTCAGCGAGCACCAGTACGGGGTGCTGGCGGGGCTGACCGTCTACGCGGTGCCGCAGGTGCTCGCCGCCACCGTGCCGATCAGCCTGCTCGCCACCCAGGTGGGCACCCTCGTCAAGCTCGTGCGCGTGCTGATGCTCGGCCCGGTCGTGGTCGCCTTCGCGCTGATCGCGCCGCACCTCCCGGCCGAGGGCGCGACGGGCAAGGCGGGGCCGCGTCGCCTCGGCTTCTTCAAGCTGGTACCCTGGTTCATCCTGGGCTTCCTGGCGCTCGCCACCCTGCGCTCGCTCGGGCTGGTGCCGGAGACGGTGGTGCAGCCGGTCACGCGGCTCGCGGGCCTTCTGACGGTTGTCTCGATGGCGGCGCTCGGCCTCGGCGTGGACGTGCGGGTGCTCGCTCGTGTCGGCGCGCGGGTGACGCTCGCGGTCACCGGCTCGCTCTTGGTGCTGCTGGCGATCAGCCTCTTGCTGATCCGGGCCCTCAACCTCGGCTGAGACTCCCGGAGACAGGACCGCCCGCGCGGCGTCGCGCGGGCGGTTGGCCGCTCGGCGGATGCGCCGCGCTCAGCGCAGGAGCTGCAGGATGCCCTGCTGCGCCTGGTTGGCCAGCGACAGCGCCGAGACCGCCAGCGAGTTGCGGGTCGAGAGCGCCTGCGAGTTGGCCGCCTCCTCGTTCAGGTCGGCGTTGACGAGATTGCCCGCGCCGGTGTCGAGGATGTTGATCATCGCCTTCGAGAAGTCCTGACGGTTCTGCACCACCGACAGATTGGCGCCGAAGGTTGAGGACTGCGTCCGCAGCTGGCTCGTGGCGGAGGTCAGCTTCTCGATCGCCGCGGTGATCTCCGTGTCGGTCTGGAAGCCGCCGGTGATGGTGTCGAGGCCGAGGCCGGCCGCGTCGAACTTGACGCCGCCGATGTCGAGCGCCGCGGTGTTCTTCTCGTTGAAGGCGATGTGCAGCGTGTTGTCGGCCGCGCTGTTGCTGTTGCGGAACAGCAGGTTGAGGCCGTTGTAGCCAGAGTCCTGGGCCTGCTGCGTGATCTGCTGCAGGATCTGGTTGAACTGGGTCGCGAGCGTCGAGCGGACCGAGCTGACGCCCTTGCTGCCGCCGACATCGGTGCCCGACGCCGTCTGCGCGGTCGCGCCCGAGCCGCTGACGCCGAAGCCGATGTCGAGGCCGGTCGTTCCGCCCGTCGTCACCTGCGCCGCCGTGACCGTGAGCTTCTGGTCGGAGCCGGAATCGGTGGTCGTGAGCACGAGCTTGTTGTTGACGTAGCTCGCCGAGACCTTGCCGGCCAGCCCGGTGTCCGCCGCGATCTGGTCGTTGATCGCCTTGGCGATCGCGCTCTGGCTCGTGTTGGGCGAGGTGCCGAGGTTGCTGCTGTTCAGCGTGATCAACTTGAGCGGGCCGCTGCCGAGCTTCAGCGTGAAGGAGGCGTCCTTCGTGCCGCTGAAGTCCTTGGTCACGGTCTGCTCGGTGCCGACGATCGACGCCTTGGAGGAGCCGTCCGTCGCCTCGGTACCCGAGGAGGTGACGCCGGCCGCCGCCGTGCCCCCACCGGCATGAGGCGTGCTGTTGGTGGTGGTCGTGGTGCCGAGGCCGAGGCCCGCGGTGTCGCGGGTCACGGTCAGGGTCGGGCTGCCTGCGCCGGTGCCGACCGCGTTGCCGGTGATCTTGAGCTGGTTGCCCACGAAGGCCACGCTCGCCTTGACGTTGCCGGTGTCGAGCTGGACCTGGATCGCCTCAGCCACCTTGGCCTGCGTGGCCGAGGTCCCGATCTGGTTGCCGCCCCGGTCGAGGCTCGTCGCGCTGATCGTGACGTTCTTGCTGGTGCTGCCGTCGCTGATCGCGAAGGCGCTCGATTTGCCGCCCGAGAGGTCGATGCTGCCCGCCGAGACGCCGTGCGCGGTGGTCGGGGGATTGGCCACACCCGCCGAGCCCAGCCCGAGGCCGGCACCGGCCGCCTCATCGTGACCGGGGGTCAGCGTCACGCTGGCACTCGCGCCGACGCCCTGAGAATCGAAGGTCAGCTTGCCGCCCTGGAACGAGGCTGTGACGTTGACCCCCTGGGCATCCAACTGGGCCTGGATCGCCGCGGCGACCTCGGTCTGCGAGGGCGTGGCGCCGAGGGTCCCGCCCCCGACTTTCGCCGTCCCCGCGCTGATCGAGACGTTGGCCGTCGCCGTGCCGTCGCCGACCTGGAACGTGTTGGCTGTCGCCGTCAGGGCGAAGGGCGCCGTCGCGGCGCCGCCCTGAACCCGGGCCGCGCTGCTGGTGGCCGGCGTCGAGACCGTGCCGGTCGCGGTCAGCGCGTTGGCCGTGCCCAGGCCGAGGCCGATCGTGTCGCTGGCCGAGGCCACGACAGGGGCGGCCACCGCACCCGCCGCGGTGCCCTGACGGGCGAAGGTGAGCTTACCCGCACCGTCGAGGTAGGCGGTCACGTTCCGCGTGGCGGGTTGCCCGCCGAGTTGCCGGTTGATGCTTTCCAGCATCTTCGCGGCGGTCGGGTTGGTGCCGATCGCGACGCCGTCCTTGTCCTGGCTGTTCTTGTCGAGCGTGATCGTCGTCCCGTCGACCGTGAAGCCCGCCGAGGCGGTGGTGAGGTCGGCGGTGCTCGGGAAGGTGGCCGCGGCGCTCGATTTCGTGGTGGCCGGGACGCCGAAGAGGCCGATCGCGTCGGTGCCCTGGGTCACGGTCGGAGCCGCGTGGCCTGCGCCGACCGCGTTCGTCGTGAAGGTGAGCTTGCCGCCGACAACCGAGGCCGTCACCCCGTTGTTGTCGTCCCGAAGCTGACGGTTGATCGCGCTCACGAATTCGGCCGCGGTGCTGGCCGTTCCGATCGCGTTGTTGTCGAGCATCAGGCTCGTCGAATCGAGCGAGACGGTCGTGGTCTTCGCACCGTCGTTGACCGTGAAGGTCGTGGACTGGCCGGGCACGATCGTGGTCGGGGGCGTGCCGTTCAGGCTGCTGGTACCACCCGTCTGGAAGCCGAGCCCGATGGTATCATAACTCGCCGAGACCGTCGCATTCTTGCCATCACCCGTAGCCGTGTTGGTGAAGGTGAGCTTGTTGGCGGCAAAATCCGCCTGGACGTCGAAGCCCGAGAGCTGCGCGTTGATCGCAGCCTTCAGTTCGGCCTGCGTCGGATTTCCAGGCGTGGCCGCCCCCGAGAAGGTGTTCTCATTGAGAGTGACCGAGCGGGATACGCCCGCGCCGTTGGTGACACTGAAGGTCGCGGTCTTTCCATCACGCAGATCGATGTTCGGGCCTGACGTGACGCTGGAAGTCGTCGAGCCGGCGCGGCTTGCAGCCGTGTTGCCGGTAACGATGTTCGCGGGAAGGATGCCTCCGCCGGCGGCCGTCACCGGCGCCGTGTAGGTGGCGGCCGACGTCGTGAGCGTGTTCGCCGCCAGGGCGCCGGGCGTGGTCGCGCCCGCGGTGAAGCTGCTGAAGCCGATGCCGCTGCCGCCGGTGGTGTCGAGGCCGCCGATCACCGAGATCTGCGCGTCGGGGCCCACGTCGGCCGAGCTGAACACGAGCTTGTTGTCGGCGTTCGCCGCGACGGTGACGGTCGAGCCGTTGTCCTTGAGCTGCTTGTTGATCGCGTCGAGGACCTGCTGCCGGGAGGCCGAGGTGCCGAGCGTGCCGCCGGAGGCGTCGGTCACCGCGTTCTTGTCGAGCCTGATGTTGACCGAGGTGTTGCCGTCGCTGACCACCAGCGAGGCGCTGCCGGTCGAGAAATCGGTCGCCGCGCCCAGCGCCCCGTTGGCGGTCACGGTCGAGGGGGTCGGGGCGACGGTGGCCTTGCCGTAGCCGATGTCGATCGTGGAGTTGGCCGAGCCCGCGACCGTCAGCTTGGCGGACGCGCCCGCCGCCGTGGTGGTGAAGCTGAGGCGGCCGTCGGCACTGAAGCTCGCGGTCACCTTGTCCTTCAGCGCGGCGTTGTTGCCGATCTGGCCGCTGATCGCGGTGAGGAGCTGGTCGGAGGTGACCTTTGTGAGGTCCGTGCCGGAGGAGGCCAGCGTCGTGGCGTCGAGGCGGATCGTCGTCTTGGTGGCGCCGCCATCGAGCGAGATGTCGAGGGAGGCGTCCTTGGCGGCGCTCGACAGGTCGAAGGTGGTCCTGCCGGAGGCGTCGGTCGTGCCGAGGCCCGCCAGCGTCGCGGTGCCGATGACCTTGGCGGCCTGCGCCTTCGCACCGCCGGTGGCGCCGGTGCTGCCGCCGGTCTTGTCGGCCAGCGCCTGCTGGGCGGTCGACTTGGCGGTGTCGATCAGCTTGGTGATCGAGGTGATGCCCTGGTTGGCCGCCTGGATGACCTGCACGCCGTTCGAGATGCCGTCCAGCAGGTTGCTCAGGTCGGAGGAGCGCGCGGTCAGGCTCTGCGAGGTGAAGAAGTTCGTCGGGTTGTCGAGCGCCGAGTTCACCTTCTTGCCGGTGGAGAGGCGGCTCTGCGTGGTCGACAGGAGGGAGGCGGTGTCCTGCAGCGAGAGCAGGTTCTGCCGCGTCGCGGCCGAGAGCGTGATGGATGACATTCTGAGATCCGATCGGGCGTGGGAGGCCGAGCGCGTCGGCAACAGGCCCATCAGACGCCAGCGGGATTAATCGCATTCCTAAGAACATCCCGTTGCTTCGACTGCAAAAGTCGCAGATTGTCTCGTATTTGAGTATGTATGTATCAAAGTATCATAATATCTCCATTCGTCTCATAGGGGTGACTTTTCGTCTCTTCAGTCCCCATCGCAGGACAGAGAGCACCGCGGCCGCCGGGCCGGCACAGATCAATGGCGCTCCAGGGCCGAGGACCGACGAGATCGTCGCAAAATTTGACACTTTCGACAGATTGCCGCTCCTGAATCACGGGTTTAAGAATTTAACCCAGTCGTCCGGCGTCATTTAGGACTTCCTGCTTGCGGCTAGAGCCTATCTCGGCCTCGACGCGAAAGCAGACGACGCGGCGATGGGTGCAACCTCAGACCTTGACGATGTCGGACACGCCCCTTCACCAGTTCGTCCCGTCGGTTGATCCAGTCGCTGCGTGGAAGGCCTGGGCCGAACATTTGGCGCCGATCTTCGACGTCCGACCGGTCCCGGAGACGCATGTCGGCGCCTCGGTCGGGATGCGAAGCTACAATCTCGGCCTGGTTCTGGTCGGTGAGGTTTCGGCACCGGCCCAGGCCCTCGAGCGCACCGCGCGCATGGCCGCGGCTCAGGGCGTCGATCACGTCCTGATGCAGTTCTACCGGAGCGGGACGAGCGTGGTGCGCACGGAGCGCGGGGAGGAGAGGGTCCGACCGTCGGACTTCGTGATCTGCGACCTCGCCCAGCCGATCCGCATCTCGGGAGAGCCCGTGACCGCGATCAACATCCTGCTGCCGCGTGCGGCGCTCGGGGATCGAAGCAGCTCGATCGACGGCCTACACGGCTGCGTGTTCAATGCCGAGCACGACGCGGCGAAGCAGATCTTCGCGTCCTACCTGAAGGACGTGGTGAGCCACGCCGATCGGATCGAGGCGCCCTACAGGCCCGGCATCGCGGAAGCGGCGGCGAAGCTGTGCGGCGCCGCACTGCCGAGCGTGGCCGGGTACGTCGCTGCGGCCGAGCGCTGGGTCAGTCTCGAGATCCGGAGCTTCATTCAGACGCATCTCGCCGATCCGAAGCTCGGGCCGGAGATGATCTGCGAACGCTTCGGCCTCTCGCGCGCGACGCTGTACCGCCAGTTCGCGGTCGATGACGGGGTGCAGCACTACATCCGCAACCGTCGTCTCGCCCGCGCCATGACGCTCCTGACGCGCGTCGGAGACGGGCCGCGTCCGCGCGTATCCACCGTTGCCTACGCCGTGGGCTTCGCGGACGAGAAGACCTTCAGCCGCGCCTTCAAGCGCCGGTTCGACTGCCTGCCGCGCGACGCCGCCCTCGATCGGGCGGTTCGGCCCGTCCGTCCCGGCACCGAATCGCCGCTGGGTGCCTGGATCCGGCAGATCGCGGCCTGACGCCCGCCGCGCCCGCGCGCCGACCGGGACACCATCGCGCCGGCGGCCGAGGCCGTTCCCCGGCGGGGTTCGGGCGGCGAGAGCCGGGCGCTGCGCGAGGGGCAAGACAGCGCGGGCCCCCGGATGCGGCCGGCGCGACTGCCGCAGGATCGCGCCGCGGTGGCACTTGGGCAGCACCGTGCAGGATCCGGCAAGACCTGTCTGCCAGGATGCGGCGTCGGCCCACCACGGGGTCAGCGCAGCGAGGGGCCGGCCATGCCGGGACAGGGCGCCCGGTCCGGAAGCACGGGCGCGGATCGGGATCTTCGGCCGGGAGCGGGCGGCACGGCGGGCTTCACGCTCGTCGAAATGCTCGTCACGCTCGCGGTCCTGGCGCTCGCCCTCACGCTGGCGTCCCGGTCCCTCGGCGGCATGCCGGCGGGGCAGCGACCGGCCCGGCTCTCGGGGGCGATCGCCGCCGAGATCGGCCTGCTCCGCGCGGAAGCCCTGCGCACGGGGCGCAGCGCGAGCCTCGTCTTCGACGCCGCGGGCGGCCGCTTTCTCAGTTCGCGCCCGGGCGCGGGCCCGATCGCGGCGCCCCTGCACGTCACGGTCGAGGCTGCGGGCGGAGAGCCGGGCGAGATCCGCCTCCTGCCCGACGGCAGCTCGACGGGCGGGCGCATCGTCCTGCGGGACGCGGCCGCGCAGTCCATCGTCTCGGTGAGCGCCCTGACCGGCCGCGTGCGTCGCGACGAGCCCCGGTGATGGCAACCCCGAACGACGCCGGGAGGGAGGACGGCTTCACGATCGCCGAGGTGCTCGTCGCCTTCATGATCGCGGCGCTCGGTACGATCCTGGCGCTCGAGATAGCCGGCATGACCGCAGGCGGGGTCCAGCGCCTCGAGAGGCGCCGGGTCGCGGCCGACGAGAGCGAGGGCGTGGTCCTGCGCCTCGTGGCGGCGGGCGGCCTGCGGCCCGGGCTGATCCGGGGCCGATTCTCGGACGGCACGGCCTGGGTCCTCGGCGTGAGCGACGCCCGCCCGGCGCTGGGCCTCGAGCGGGTCCCGCCGCTCTGGCGCCTGCGGCTGACCCGCGACGAACCCGCCGGTCCGCTGCTCTACACGACGCTGATGCCGGAGGACCCCGATGGCTGAGGACCGCGAGGCCGGGTTCACCCTGGTGGAGATGCTGGTCTGCCTCGCGGTGGCGGCCCTGATCGGAACCCTGCTGGTCAACGCGGTGCGGATCAGCGGCATTGCCTCGGCGGCGATCGCCCGCGCGACGGCGACGGAGGAGGTGCAGTCCGTCCGGGACCACCTGCGCCGCACCCTCGGCAGCCTCGCCCGCCGCCGGGCCGAGGGCGAGCGCCCGGCCCTGCTCGGAGGCCCCGCCGCCCTCTCGGCGCGGATCGGCCCGGACCGGAGCGTGGCGCGCTCCGCCGAACTCGTCATCGCCCTCGCCACCGTGGCGCGGGCGGACGGCGGCTACGACCTCGTCGAGCGCCGCGCCGCGCCGGATGCGGGGTCCGCGGAGAACGGCGGGCGCCCGGAGATCCTGCTGGAGCGCGTCGCCGGCCTCGCGATCCGCTACTTCGGCGCACCGAGCCGGAACGTGCGGCCCGGCTGGCACGCCGCCTGGGCCGCGCCCGACCGCCAGCCCACGCTGCTCGAGATCGAGGTCGCGTTCGAAGCGGCCGACCGGCGGCGCTGGCCGCCGCTCCTCGTCGCGCTGGGGGATCGGCCGTGAGCGCCCGCCGCGCGGGGCCGGACGGGCGGGAGGCAGGCTTCGTCCTCCTGTCGGTCCTCGCCGTGCTGGGCGTTGTCAGCGCCGTGCTGGTCACCGCGATCCTGCAGGGCCGCGCGGGCGCGGCGCTCACCGGCGCGCGCGCCGAGGTGGCGCGGTTGCAGGGCATGGCCGACGGGATCGCGCGCCTCGTGGCCTACGACCTCGCCGTGGGGCGGACCTACCGGCGCGCCGGTCTCGCCTTGCCGGAGGATGGAGGCGCCGTCCGCTGCCGCCTCGACGCGGCCCGCACCGCCGTTGTGTCGCTGGAGGATCAGGGGCGGCTGATCGATCTCAACGGGACGCCGCGCGCGAGCCTCGAGGAGGCCTTCCGCCTGCTCGGGGTGCCCGACCGGACCGCCCTCGCGCTCGCCGCGGAGATCGTGGACTATCGCGACGTGGACGACGTGCCCGAACCCGGCGGCGGGGCAGAGCTGCCGCAGTACCGGGCGCGCGGCCTCGCCCGAGGCCCGCGCAACGCCCCCTTCGTCAGCCCCGACGAGATCGCGCGGCTGCCTTCGGTGACGCCCGAGGCGGCGGCGATCCTCGGGCCTGTTCTCACGGTCCACAACCGGGGCGGCCGCTTCGATCTCGGTGCCCTGATCCGGCGGGTCCGGCCCGCCGCAGCGACGGCGCTGCCGGACGCCTCCGGGCCCGTGCCGTCGCCGCGCCAGCACTTCCGGATCTCCGTCGTCGTCGCCGACCGCCGGGCGCGGGCCGGACGCTCGGCGGTGTTCGGGCTCGGCGGCACGCGCAGCGGCACCGACTTCATCGACTGGCTGCCCACCGTGGCGCCCGATCCCGGCGCCGCCGCGGACCACCTGGCCTGCCCGGCCATCGCTGCGGCCCTCGGGACCGGGGCCCCCTGACGGGTTTCCCGAAGCTCGGCCGGACTGCCCCCGACCGCGCGGGCGATCGGGGGCAGTCCGGAGCGGTTGGTTGTCCGGGGCTCACCTGCACCGAACCGGCCTCTGGCGCCCCTTACGGCTGGAGCGGTTGCGCGACGCAGAACGAGGTATCCTGGCGGTACAGGTCGCTGCCGTCCGACGCGTCGATGTACAGGTCGAAGCCCTGGTGCCGGAGGTAGTAGCCCGGCCAGTCGATCGACTCGTAGGACGCGCAGGTCGCCGTGCCGCAGCCGCACGAGGCCGACAGAGCGTTGCGCTGGTGGAAGGTCGCACCGTTCTTGAACAGGTCGCCGTTGTCGTTCGTCTGCTGCCAGATCTGGAAGTTCTGGTGCCGGAGATACTGGTTGGGCGCGCTGCTGGACAGGAAGGACACCCCCTGCCCGGCCAGTCCCGGCACCTGCCGGAAGGTGGCCTGCTGGCGGTCGCTCGCGTTGGCCGGCGCGATCAGCCGTATCGTGCCGCCCACATTGGTCAGGTAGTTGGCGGGATAGTTGACCGACCGGAGGCTGATCGGGGTGCCGGCGGCCGGATCGGTCCCGCCGACGGTGGCGAAGGTCTGGTTGCCGCCGCCGTGGCAGGGCCAGGCGATCGTCGGGGCCCCGGCCTGGGTCGACGCGTAGTCGATGTCGAGGCAGAAGTTCCCCACGGCCGAGACGTAGGCGTTGCCCGCGCCCTGGGCCCGCACGGTCCAGCTCTGGTTGGCGACGCCGACACAGTCCCACTGGTAGATTCGGCTCCCGGGACCGGCGGGCACCGCCAGGCTCAGATCGAGGCACTTGCCGCTGGCGTCGTTGACCAGCGCGGTGCCGCCCGCCACCGCGCGGGCGGTCCATGACTGCTCCGGCTTTCCGCTGCAGGGCTGCTGCGTCACCGGGGAACCGTTGGTCGTGTTGCCGGCCGGAACCGCGAGGCAGAGCCCGGAATGGGCGGCCTTCAGGGCCCCGCCGCGGATGACCGTGCCGCCGGTGCCACCCGCACCGCCGGTCCCGCCCGTGCCGCCGGTCCCCCCGGTGCCGCCCGTTCCGCCGCCGGTCCCGCCCGTGCCGCCCGTTCCGCCGCCCGCGCTCGCCGTCACCGCGGGCACCGCGGATTGCACCGGCGCGCTCACCGCGCCGAGGGCGACGATGACGCCCGGGGACGGAACGCCGTTCCGGTCGATCGCCACGAGTTGGTAGTAGCCGGGCGGTGCGAGGTTGGCGGAGGCCGGCGCCGTGACCGTGACGCTCTGGGCGTCCGGCTGCGTGAAGGCGGCGATGTAGCGGCGCTGCGTGAAGTTGAAGCTGTGCGTCGTCTGGCTGAGCCCGATCAGCACCACCTGCGCGAGCCCGTTCGGCGAGGCCAGCTCGAACTGCAGGCGCTGGCCGTAGGGCAGCTGGAGCGTGCTGAGGCTCTGGATCTGCGGGCGCGGCGCGAGTGCCGCTTTCCCGTTCACCGTGGTGAACAGGTAGGGCGGGTAGAAGAACTCGGCGTTCTCGTTGGTGACGGGACCCGGCGCCCCGCCGCCCGCGACGAGGAGCGCGCCGTTCTGGAGCAAGATCGTGGACGAGTGGTAGCCGCGATAGACCGCCCCGGAGGCGCCCACCGACCAGCGGCCGGTCGCGGGGTTCCAGATCTCGCTCTGCAGGACGACATCGCCGCCGCCGCGGTCGTTGTACCGGCTGCCGCCGGTCACCGCGACGTGGCCGTTCGGCAGGACCGTGGCGTTGGCCCAGGCGCGGCCGACGCTCATCGGAGCGGTGTCGGTCACGGCGGGCGTGGCGCCGTTGATGTCGATGATGCTGGCCCGGCTGCTCGACAGGAAGCCCTCGCCGTTGCTGTAGGCGTTGCCGCCGACCTGGAGGATCTTGCCGGTGTCGTACATCACCGCCGTCGAGGCGGGCCCGACATTCGGGGCGTCCTGCGCGTTGCCGACCTCCCGCTGCGCCTGCTTGAACGGCAGCGTGGTCACCGAGCCGTTCCCGGCGGTGTTGAGGTACCACATCTTCTCGGAGGAGATGCCGAACACCCGCCCGTTCGGCGCGATCCAGGCCCGCGGATACCAGAACCGGTTGTAGTCGGGGCCGAAGGCGTCGCGGCTCTTGGCGCCGAGCAGGCTGCGCCAGCGCGTGCCGTCGTAGATCTCCGGGGTCATCCCGGTCATGTAGCCCTGGTTGATGCTGCCCTGCGGGTCGGCCCAGCCGCCCAGATAGGGATACGAGCCGCCCACGATGATCTGCTGTCCGTTGGGCAGGGTCAGCATGGTCGAGTAGTAGCGGTCGTTGGCGAGCCGTGCCGGAATCGCGGCGATCCCGGTGCCCCGGGCGTTCATCACGACGCTGCCCCGGTCGTTGCCGTCGTCGAAGATGCCGCCCGCCACGAGCAGCGAGCCGTCGGCCAGGAAGGATTGCGTGGCGCAGAAGCTGTTGACGCCCCGCACGCCGCCGATCGTCATGTGGCTGTCCTGGGCGAGCCCCCGGTAGGGGTCCCAGGTGTCGAAGGTCCGGCCGTCCTGCACGTCCGGCCTGCCGCCCGCCGTCCCGAAGGAGACGACGCGGCCGCTCGGGAGAAGGCCGAGATGGATCGCGTTCATCGGCCAGGGCCGCAGGCCCGACCACATGCCCAGGGTGGGCGCCGTGTCGGGAATCGCGAGGCCGGCGAGGAGCGGGTCCGGCACCGGGTTCACCACGACCCCGAAACGCGCCGCCTCGGCGGCCTGCATCAGCCCGATCAGGGCGGTGGCGGAGAGCAGCGCGAGGTCGCGCGCGCGGGTCCGGACCCGCGGTCCGGCGAGTGTCGCATCCATCATCTCGGTTTCCTGACGTGAGGGGTGATCAGAGGGTGGGGCTCGGGCCGGCCGAGGCTCCGGTCGGCCGGTCAAGGCCGTCCGCGAAGGTCTCGAGCTGGGCGATGTCATCGAGCAGGCGCGGGCCGTCGAGCGGGTCGCTGCCGTAGGTCATGGCGATCTGCCCGCGCCGGTCGAACAGGAGGACGACCGGGGGCGGCTCGGGCAGCGCCTGCGCCGGGTAGCGCAGGCTCGCCGCGAGCGCGGCCGTCCCGGCGGCATCGCTCCGCAGGAGGCGCAGCGGCGTGTCGGTTCCGACGAGCCCGTCCGCGAAGGCGCGAAGGCGCCCCCGGCCGCCGACCGGATCGGTGTCGATCCCGACCATGACGACCCGGTCCCGCAGCGCGTCCGGCAGCGCGCGCGCGACCTTGTCGAGCGCGAGGGTGCGGACGACGCAGGCGATCGAGCAATCGGCGCCCACGAAGGCGACCACGACGATCCGGTCCCGCAAGTCCGGCGCCGCGAGGGAGCGGCCGCGGTGATCCGTGCGCGCGGGCGCGTCCGGCTGGGGCCAGAGCAGCGTCCGGAGATCGTCGCGCGCCTTCGCTGGATCTGCCGGACTTGCCGAGTCTGCCGGACTTGCCGGACCGGACGCGGTCGTGGCGGGGCCGGTCAGCACGATCGCCAGCAGGCCGGCAGCGGCGGCCCAGCACGACACTGTGAGCAATTTTGCACCCCTAAATTGCATAGACGTTGCTCTCAGTTGTATTTCGGAAGACGACCCAACATACGATCCACGCCTTTCGAAACTCTCTGCGATCTTGGTTTCGGCGCTATTTCACGCCCGAACGGTGATCAAAGACTGAATAGGATCGCATTGGTCGGACAACATCAGCTACGCAGATCCGCGCGAAAACGATATATCGACGCCGCACATTCCTGTTCGACAGCAGATTTAGAGCATATCAACCTTAAAATCGCCGATGAACCACCCTGCCGAGCAATCGATCCGGTCGGTGGGGCGACACGGCGCGTCCCATCTCGGATGCTGCTCCGGCGCGCCTGCCGGTACGTCCGGACGGGATCGAGGCCGAGGCCCGACGGAGGCTCGCCCGCGCTCGCCGACGCGGCGCGGGCCGACTCGGCCGAGGACGGGCGCCGACGTCTCCCGGGTGCCGTCGCGCACCGGACGACCCATGGCCGAGCAGCCGAGTCGTGCTAAGCAGGGTGCGACATGCCGACGATTCGTCCCCTCTGGCGCGCGCTGCTCGCGGTCTTCCTGACCGTGACGCTCGCTGCCGTGCCGGTGGTGGGCGTCGAGCACGCCCATGCCGCGCCCGCCGAGGTCGGCCGGATCGCTCCGGCTCACCCGGACCTCGTGCCGGAGCAGGTCGGCGACTTGGCGGTCCCTGCGGAGCGGACCGGCGACGATGCGGCCGCCGGACCGTGCGGCGCGTGCTGCTGCCACGCCTCGCTGGCGCGCTGGGATTTTCCGGCCCTGTCGGTCTCCCGGACATGCGGGCGAACGCTCGACGGCATCCGCGCGATCGCCTTCGACAGCGTGATCTCCGAGGCGCTTCCCGAACCCCCCAGAACCTTCGCCTGAGGTCCGCGCCCCGACGCGCGTCCTGAGCGGCGGCCGCCCGTGGGCTGCCGCCTGCCTCCCCACCTGCGAAGGCTCGATTTTCCTATGCGTGCATGCTCCGCCTCCGCCCTGCGGGCGGCCATCCTGGCGCTCGGCCTGTGGGCCGGCGCACCGGCGGTTGTCGGCGCCCACGAGGGCCACACCCACGGCGAGGACGCTCCGGCCGCACCGGCCTCGACGGCGCCGCGCGGCGCGTCGAGCTCCGACGCGCTCGAACTCGTCGCCATCGCTCGCAACGGTCGCGTTGCGGTGTTCCTCGACCGCCTCGGCACCAACGAGCCGGTGACCGACGCGGTCGTGCAGGTCGAGACCCCCGAAGGGGCTGCCGCAGCCACGCCGATGCCGGATGGCAGCTACGGGTTCGCGGCGCCCTGGAGCGCCCATCCCGGAGCGTACGACGTGCTGTTCACCGTGACGGCCTCGGGCACGACCGACCTGTATCCCGTCACGCTCGTCGTTCCCGAGGCGCCGCCCGCACCGCCGACGGCGGGGACCTCCGCCTGGGCGACCGGGCTGGCGGCGGCCCACGACTTCCGGCGGCATCTCGAGGAGGCCGATCCGATGCCGCTGGTGATCGGCGGGATCGGCTTCCTCCTGGGCGTCGCCGTCACGCTCCTGATGCGCGGCCGCCGCTACCTGCCCGCCACCGCCCTGGTCGGCCTCGTGATCGCCCTCGCCTTCGCTCCCCGGGCCTTCGCGGGCGAGAACCACGGCGAGAACCACGGCGCGGGCCACGGCCCAGGGGGCGCGCACGCGCCCCAGATCCTGCAGATGGCCGCCCCGAGCCCCGGCATCCAGGACCTGGCGCGCCGCCAGCCGGACGGTTCGATCTTCGTGCCGAAGCCCACGCAGCGGGTGCTGGCGGTCAGAACCACGGTCACCGCCTCCGATACCCTGCGGCGCACGGTCGAGCTGCCCGGCCGCATCGTGCCGGACCCGAGCGCCAGCGGGGTCGTCCAGTCCTCGGTCGGCGGGCGCCTCTCGCCGCCGGCGACCGGGATCTTCCCGCGGCTCGGCACGCGGGTGCGCAAGGGCGAGGTGCTGGCCTACGTGACGCCGCCGGTGCAGGCCGTGGACGTCTCCGACATGCGCCAGCGCCAGGGCGAGCTCGACCAGCAGATCGTGATCATGGAGCGGCGCGTCGAGCGCTACCGCAAGCTCGCGCCGGGCGGCGCCGTCTCGCAGGTTCAGCTCGACGACGCCCAGGCCGAGCTGAAGGGCCTGCTCGACCGCCGCGCGGCGCTCGACAACATCCGCCAGCAGCCCGAGGCCCTCGTGGCGCCGGTCGACGGCGTGATCGCGGAGGCGAGCGCGGTCGCCGGCCAGATGGCGAGCCCCGGCGTGCAGGTCTTCCAGATCGTCGACCCGGCGCGCCTGTGGGTCGAGGCCCTGAGCTTCGACGCGCTGGCCGGCGGACAGGACGCAACGGCCCGGATGGCGGACGGGCGGATGCTGAGCCTGACCTTCATGGGCGCGGGCCTCGCCGACCGCAGCCAGGCCGTGCCGCTGCACTTCGCGGTGCGCGACGCGCCGGCCGAGCTGCGCACCGGCCAGTTCGTCACCGTGCTGGCCGCGACCGACGCGCAGCAGGCGGGGCTGGCGCTGCCGCGGGTGAGCGTGGTCCGCGGCGGCAACGGCCAGAGCATCGTCTACGAGCACACCGCGCCCGAGCGCTTCCAGCCCCGCGAGGTCCGAGTCGAGCCCCTCGACGCGGGCCATGTCCTGGTCGTGTCCGGCCTCGCGCCGGGCAAGCGGATCGTGACCCAGGGCGCCGAGCTCCTCAATCAGGTCCGCTGAGGGGAGAGGCCCGATGTTCACGCTCCTCGTCACGCAGTCCCTGCGCAACCGCCTGCTCGTCCTGGCGCTCGCCGCAATCCTCGTCGTCTACGGCAGCTTCGTCGTCACCAAGCTGCCCGTGGACGTCTTCCCCGACCTCAACCGGCCGACCGTCACCCTCATGACGGAGGCGGAGGGGCTCGCGCCCCAGGAAGTCGAGCAGCTCGTCACCTTCCCGATCGAGACGCAGATGAACGGCCTGCCCGGCGTCTCCCGCGTCCGCTCGGTCTCGGGCGTGGGCCTCTCGGTGATCTACGTCGAGTTCGACTGGGGCACCGACATCTACCGGAACCGTCAGCAGGTCTCGGAGCGGCTGGCGATGGTGCGGCCGCAGCTGCCCGCCACGGTCACGCCGATGATGGGCCCGATCTCCTCGATCATGGGCCAGATCGTGATGGTCGCCGTGAGCGGCGGCTCGGTCTCGCCGATGCAGCTGAGGGAACTCGCCGACTTCACCATTCGCCCGCGCCTGCTCTCGATCCCGGGCGTGGCGCAGGTGATCCCGATGGGCGGCGAGGTGCGCCAGTTCCGCGTGGCGCCCCAGCCCACGGCACTGCGCGCCCTCGGCGTGACGCACGCCCAGCTGGAGACGGCGCTGGCGCAGTTCGGCACCAACACGGGCGGCGGCTTCACGGACCAGTACGCCCGGGAATACCTGATCCGGAACCTCGGCCGGACCATGAACCTCGACGACCTGCGCAACCTGGTGGTCGCCACGGTCAACAACCGGCCGGTCTACCTCCGACAGGTCGCCGAAATCGCCTTCGCGCCCCGGGTGAAGCGCGGCGATGCCGGCTACATGGGGGCGCCTGCGGTGGTCGTCTCGGTCGAGAAGCAGCCGGGCGTCGACACGGTCCGCCTCACCCGCGAGGTCGAGGCGGCGCTCAAGGACATCACGACGAGCCTGAACGCCTGCGGCCCCGCCTCGGGGAGCCCCTCGGGTCAGGCCGGCGCGTTTCCGGCGGAGCCGGACGGCGAGGCCTGCTCGTTCAAGGGCGTTCGCGCGGACCAGTTGATCTTCCGGCAGGCGAACTTCATCGAGACCTCGATCCGCAACGTCGAGACCGTGCTGATGGAGGCGGTCGTCGTCGTCGCCGTCGTGCTGTTCGCGTTCCTGCTGAACCTGCGCACCACCGCGATCTCGCTGACGGCGATCCCGGTCTCGATCCTCGCCACCGCCATCGTGTTCCACCTCGCCGGGCTGTCGATCAACACGATGACGCTCGGCGGCCTCGCCATCGCGATCGGCGAGCTCGTGGACGACGCGGTCGTCGACGTGGAGAACATCTTCCGCCGCCTCGGCGAGAACCGGCGGTCCGGCAACCCGCGTCCGGTCTTCGCCGTGGTGGTCGCGGCCTCGAACGAGGTGCGCTCCGGCATCGTCTACGCCACGATGGTGATCGTGCTGGTCTTCGTGCCGCTCTTCGCCCTCTCGGGCATCGAGGGCCGGCTCTTCGCGCCGCTGGGCCAGGCCTACATCGTCTCGATCCTGGCGAGCCTCGTCGTCTCGATCACCCTGACGCCGGTTCTGGCCTACTACCTGCTCCCAGGCCTCAAGCGCCTGGAGGCGCACGAGAGCGGGCTGGTGCGCCTGCTCAAGCGCGGGAACGCCGCGCTGCTGCGGGCGCTCCTCGGGCACGGCCGCCCGGTGATGCTCGCGGCGGGAATCGGGGTCGCCTGCGCGGCGCTGGCCGCGACCTTCCTGCCTCGGACGTTCCTGCCGCCCTTCAACGAGGGCTCGTTCACGGTCAACATGAGCTTCAATCCGGGCATCTCGCTCGCCGAGAGCAACCGGATCGGCCTCGTGGCCGAGCGCCTGCTGCTGGACATGCCGGACGTGAAGTCGGTCGGGCGCCGCACCGGGCGGGCCGAACTCGACGAGCATGCCGAGGGCGTCCACGTCTCCGATTTGGAGCTGGACCTGAAGCCCGGAGCGCGGCCGAAGCCCGCGCTCGTCGCCGACATCCGCGGGCGCCTCGCGGTCCTGCCGGTCAGCGTCAATGTCGGCCAGCCGATCTCGCACCGGCTCGACCACATGCTGTCGGGCGTGCGCGCCGAGATCGCGCTCAAGATCTTCGGCGATGACCTCGACACCCTGCGGGCGCTCGCCGAGGACGTCCGGCGCCGCATCGCCGACATTCCCGGCATCGCCGACCTGCAGGTCGAGAAGCAGGTCCTGATCCCGCAACTGGAGATCCGCGTCGACTACGCCCGGGCCGCCCTCTACGGCGTGCAGCCGGCCGCCCTCGTGGAGCAGCTCAGCCGCCTCTCGAACGGGCAAGTGGTCTCGCGCGTGGTCGACGGCTACCGCCGCTTCGACGTGGTGATGCGGCTCTCGGACACGATGCGGACCACCCAGCGCCTCGGCGACCTCCTGGTCGAGACGCCGTCAGGCTGGGTGCCGGCCCGCCAGATCGCCGACATCCGCGAGACCGACGGACCGAACCAGATCCTGCGCGAGAACGCCCGCCGCCGCATCGTGGTGCAGGCCAACACCCAGGCCGGCTCCGACATGGGCAGGATCGTCGGGGCCATCCGGGAGGCCGTCGCCGCGACGGACCTGCCCAACGGCTACACCACCAGCCTGGAAGGTTCGTTCCAGGCCCAGGCGGAGGCGAGCCGGACCATCGGGCTCCTCTCGCTCCTCTCGCTCGCACTGGTCTTCGCGCTGCTCTACAGCCGCTACCGCTCGGTCGTTCTCACGCTGATCATCCTCGGGAGCATCCCGCTGGCCCTGATCGGCTCGGTGGCCGCGCTCTGGCTCGCCGGGCAGCCGCTCTCGGTCGCCTCGATGATCGGGTTCATCACCCTCACCGGCATCGCCACGCGCAACGGCATCCTCAAGATCAGCCACTACCTGAACCTGGCGATCCACGAGGGCCTGCCGTTCGGGCGGGATCTCGTGATCCGCGGCAGCCTGGAACGGCTCGCGCCGGTGCTGATGACGGCGCTCTCGGCCGGGGTCGCCCTGGTGCCGCTGCTGATCGGAGCCGACGCGCCCGGCAAGGAGATCCTGCATCCCGTGGCGGTGACGATCTTCGGCGGGCTGATCAGCGCCACGCTGCTCGACACGATCCTGACGCCGGTCCTGTTCCTGACCTTCGGTCAGACGCCGCTCGAACGGCTGCGCGCCGAGGCCCGAGGCCCGTCGGAGACCTCTGCCGACGCTGCGAAGAGCGGCCCTGTCGAGGCGTTCTGAGGCCGACACACCCCATCGAGAAAGGACATGCCCATGCGCTCCGTGCTCCGAATCGCGGCCATCGCCGTCGCCCTCGCCGCCTCCCCCGCGCTTGCCGCCGGACCGAACGGCGGCCAGACCGCGGTCTCGGAAGGGCATCCGATCGAGTTCGTCGCCTCGGACGGCGCGGTCACGTTCTACCTGAGCGACGAGGACGGGAAGCCGGTCGACACGGCCGGCCTGTCCGCCAAGGCCTTCGTCCAGGCCCCGGGCAAGACCGAAACGCTGGTGCTGAAGCCGGCCGCCCCGAACAAGCTCGTCGGGGACCTGAAGGCCCCGCTGGCGGCGGGGACGAAGATCGTGTTCTCCGCGAAGCTGCACGGCCACGGCATCCAGGCCCGCTTCGAGAAGCCCTGAGGGCATCGACCGGAGCCGCGCCGGGATGGCGGCGCGGCTCGGTCTCCGGTCTCACCGCGCCCGGATCGACCCTGTCCCGGCAGGGGCTTGCGTGCGGCTGGGCCGTCTCCCCGCGTGGGAGCGGCGGGACGCGCCGTCGCGGCGACGCGCCCCCTGCCCGGCCGGGACCCGGTCGGCCCGAATCGGCGCCGCGCTCAGCGGCTGCTGCCGCCGCCGTTGGCGCTGCCCTGCGGCACGCCGCGCTCCGGCTGGCCCGCATTGCCGCCCGCCGCCGAGTTCGTGGTGGCGGTCTCGGCGCCGGTGCCGCCGCGGGAGATCACGACGTCGGGGCTGTTGCCGGTGGTGTTGGGCTGGGTCGTCACCGTACCGCCCGCCGCGGAAGGCGCGGCCGTGGTCGCGGGCTGCGCCAGCGCCGGGCCGGCGGTCAGAATGGCGAGGACGGCGAACGGGCCTGCTTTGATCATCGAGTGCTCCGGAACGTTGCTTCGGTCACGGATGCAACTGCCGCGTGCAGCCGGAGTTGCGCCGCCGCGACCGAAAGCCCCGCGCCCGCAAGCGAAAACGTCGGGAAAACCTAGCCGCGGGCCGCCGCGAAGCCCGTGAAGAAGCGCCGCGAGAGTTCGGTCAGCGCCGCGATGCAGTAGCCGCCCTCCTGCACGACCAGCGTCGGCGCGCGAAGACCGCCGATCGCCGCCCCCAGACGCGCGAAGCCGTCGGGGCTGACCGCCACCTTCGCCTGGGGATCACCCGCGTAGATGTCGAAGCCCAGCGAGAGGACGAGGGCGTCCGGCCGATAGAGCGCGAGCGCCCGCAGTGCCCGCGCGAGCTCTGCGAAGAACACCCCCTCGTCCGAGCCGTGCGGCATCGGCAGGTTCAGGTTGTAGCCCGCCCCCGCCCCGCTCCCGCGCTCCTCCGCGAAGCCCGCGGTGGCGGGGTAGAAGTTCGTCGGGTCGCCGTGGATCGAGACGTAGAAGACGTCCGCCCGGTCGTAGAAGATCTCCTGGATGCCCTGGCCGTGATGCATGTCGGTGTCGAGAATGGCGACGCGGGCATGGCGCGCGCGCAGACGCTCGGCGGCGATCGCCGCGTTGTTGAGGAAGCAGAATCCGCCGGCCGCCTCGCGGCGCGCGTGGTGGCCGGGCGGGCGGCACAAGGCGTAGGCCTCCCGCGCGCCGGCATTCAGCGCGTCGGCGCCCGCGACCGCGCACTGGGCCGAGGCGTAGGCGGCCCGGAACGTCCCGGGGCCGATCGGGGCGCTGCCGTCCGCGATGTAGCGCCCGGCCTGCGCCAGCACGCCCCGGAGGGCGTTCGGCTCGCGCACGAAGATGTTGGATACCACCTCCCCGCCCCAGTCCGGCCCGAGCGCGGTCCAGTCCGCGTGCGCGTCCTGCAGGAAGCGCAGGTAGTCCATCCCGTGGACGGCCAGGATCGGCGCCGCACCGGCATCGGGCGGCTCCGACACGGGGAAGCCGAGGTCGTGCACCGCGGCGAGCAGCGCCTGCTCGCGGGCGGGCACCTCCTGGGGCTCGCGCATCTGCCCGCGCGAGAAATAGGTGCGCGGGTGGTGCAGCGCCTGATCGGGGTGATGGAAGGTCTTCATCCGGTCCTCTTCTGGCTCTCTCTCGCGGCCCACCGCGCGATTCAGGCCGTCCGCATCATCTGGCGCTCGCGCGGCCCCCGCAGCGCCAGGACCGAGACCGGCGAGATCGCCGCGATCGCGCTGAACGGGAGGGCGAGCGGCCACCACGCCCCGCCCGCCTTCTCAACCAGGATGGTGCCGAGGATCGGGGCGGGCCGCCGAAGATCGCGCCGCTGAGCCAGTAGGCCATCGAGATGTTCGTGCCGACGAAGGCGGCGATGGATGCGCGCAGCGGCTGGTGAACGCCGTCGGAAGCCTGTGCCATCGTTCCGAATCGTCTCCCGGACCCGCGATCCCGCCCGTGCCCGCTCATCAGGCCAGCCCAGGATGGCCGGATCAAGGGTGGCGTCCAGCAACCGAGAGGTGTGCGGTCCTCGGTTGACCCAGGCGGGCGCTTCCCCTAACCCGCCCGCCTTCTCCAACAGCCAAGGGAACACTGGATGCGGATCCGGATCGCGCTCGCCTGCCTCGCTACCCTCACGGGTCTCGCGACGGCCGCACAAGCCCGACCAGCCACCAGCTACGTCTCCTTCCAACCCCAGGTCCGCGGCCTCGGCTGCCTGCAGCCGCGCACGCGCGCGATGATCGCCCAGCTGACCGCCCGGATCGGGCCGATCGAGATCACCTCCACCTGCGGCGGGCGCCACGCGCACAACTCGCAGCACTACCGCGGGGCCGCGGTCGATTTCCGTCCCCGCGCCGCATCGGTCGGCCGGACGCTGGCCGTCCTGCGCAGCATGCCCCAGGTCGGCGGCATCGGCTCCTACGCGGGCGGCCTGATCCACGCCGATACCGGCCCGCACCGCCTCGCCTGGCACGGGAGCGCCCGCCACCGCGTCGCCCGCGCGCACCGGTCCTACGCGCGCTATGCCGCCCGGCGCGGCTCCTATCGAGCGGGCTCCGTCTGAGGGGTCGGAGCGGCGGTCCGAGCCCGCTCCCGGCGCACGACCCTTGGCGGAGGGTGGCCCACGACCGCGATGCGGAGACCGCCCTCCGTCCCGATCCGTGAGCCGTGCGGCCCGACATGAGGGCCTGACCCGGCGCGCGCCTTCCGCTCGTCCGGCCCATGTCGTAAGGCCCCCGGGAACACCCTCCTCAGCGCCCGCGACCCGATGATACGCCTCGACAAGATCACCAAGCAGAACGGCCGCCAGCTCGTCTTCGTCGAGGCCTCCGCCGCCCTGCAGCGCGGCGAGAAGGCCGGGCTCGTGGGCCCGAACGGCGCCGGCAAGACCACCCTGTTCCGGATGATGACTGGCGAGGAGCAGCCCGACGAGGGGCAGGTCGCGGCCGACCGCGGCATCACGATCGGCTATTTCAGCCAGGACGTCGGCGAGATGGCCGGCTGCTCGACGGTCGCCGCCGTGATGGAGGGCGCGGGACCGGTGAGCGCGGTCGCGACCGAATTGCAGGCCCTGGAGGCGGCGCTGGCCGATCCCAAGCGCATGGACGAGATGGAGGCGCTGGTCGAGCGCTACGGCGAGGTCCAGGCCCGGTTCGAGGAACTCGACGGCTACGCGCTGGAGGGGCGCGCCCAGGAGGTGCTGGCCGGCCTCGGCTTCAGCCAGGAGATGATGGACGGCGACGTCGGCAAGCTCTCGGGCGGCTGGAAGATGCGCGTCGCGCTCGCCCGCATCCTCCTGATGCGCCCCGACGTGATGCTGCTCGACGAGCCCTCCAACCACCTCGACATCGAGAGCCTGATCTGGCTCGAATCCTTCCTCAAGGGCTTCGACGGCGCCCTGATGATGACCTCGCACGACCGCGAGTTCATGAACCGCATCGTCTCGAAGGTGATCGAGATCGACGGCGGCACGCTCACCACCTACTCGGGCGATTTCGCCTTCTACGAGCAGCAGCGCCAGCTCAACGAGCAGCAGCAGCAGGCGCAGTTCGAGCGTCAACAGGCGATGCTGGCCAAGGAGATCGCCTTCATCGAGCGCTTCAAGGCCCGCGCCTCGCACGCCGCGCAGGTGCAGAGCCGGGTGAAGAAGCTCGACAAGATCGAGCGCGTCGAGCCCCCGAAGCGCCGCCAGTCGGTCGCCTTCGACTTCCAGCCCGCCCCCCGCTCCGGCGAGGAGGTCGCCACGCTCAAGGGCGTGCACAAACGCTACGGCAGCCGCACCATCTACGAGGGGCTCGACTTCGCGGTCCGCCGCCGCGAGCGCTGGTGCGTGATGGGCGTGAACGGTGCGGGCAAGTCCACGCTCCTGAAGCTCGTCACCGGCACGACCGAGCCCGATGACGGCAGTGTCGCCCTCGGGTCGAGCGTGAAGCTCGGCTACTTCGCCCAGCACGCGATGGACATCCTCGACGGCGACCAGACCATCTTCGAGATGCTGGAGGAGACCTTCCCGCAGGCCGGCCAGGGCTCGCTGCGCAACCTCGCGGGCTGCTTCGGCTTCTCGGGCGACGACGTGGAGAAGCGCTGCCGGGTGCTCTCGGGCGGCGAGAAGGCCCGCCTCGTGATGGCCCGGATGCTCTACGACCCGCCGAACTTCCTGGTGCTCGACGAGCCGACCAACCACCTCGACATGGCGACCAAGGAGATGCTGATCGCCGCGCTCGCGCGCTACGAGGGCACGATGCTGTTCGTTTCCCACGACCGGCACTTCCTGGCCGCGCTCTCGAACCGCACGCTGGAGCTGACGCCGGACGGGGTTCACAATTACGGTGGGGGCTACACCGAGTACGTCGCCCGCACCGGCCAGGAGGCACCGGGCCTGCGCAGCTGAGGCGGCGCGGCTCACCCACCTCTATCCCAGGCGCAGTATCTCAGGCGCAGTATCCCAGGTGAAGGCGCGGCCGGGCCGCGCCCGCTAGCTTCCCGGGCATGGACGACGACGCGCTTCTCGCCCGGTTGAACGCCGCCCTCCGGGAGGCGGAGCACCTGCGCGCCGAGGCGCTGCGGGTGCAGCGGGAGGCGGCCGCGCGCCTCGCCGAGATCCGCTGGACCAGCACGGGCCTCAGCGAGGCGATGGACCGCGGCCTCGCGCAGAGCGGACAGCGCCCGCCGGAGGACGCGCCTCCCACGCGGTCGGCGGCCTCGGCCGGGCCTGTCCCGCGCCCCTGAGGCGGCCAGGCGCCGGCAAGCGAACGCATCCACACGCGCCGGCCCCGGGCCGGGCCGACCGGAAGGCCTCGGCTCGGCAAACCGCGGGCCCGCGGCCTGCGTTCTGAGGTTGCAGGAACCGAATTATTTCACCCTTCGATTGATCGCTCAACTTCAGATCAGTAGTTCTACGTAGTCTGTCCTGGCCTTAACCAAAACAGTCTATCCTGTGAAAAGATGTTAGAAAAATCATTACTGCCCGCTGGACGCCGGTGTGCCAAATAAGCATTGTCCTCTCACCGAACGGGGGAACACCGGTTCGGAACAGGAGGCAGAACCATGACGAAGCTCGACGCGAAGACCCTGAAGGCTGTGACCGGCGGCACCTCCAAGTGCGAGCCGACCCCCCCGGCCTGCCCGCCCGCCAAGGATTGCGGCGGCAAGTCCAAGAAGTGCTGATCTGACGGGCGCGCGCCGTGACCGCGGCGCGTGCCCTCCGGGATTTCCAGCCCCAGACGCAACGCAGAGATCGGGAGTACGGATCATGACGAAGCTCGACGCGAAGGCCCTGAACACTGTGACCGGCGGCACCTCCAAGTGCGAGCCGACCCCCCCGGCCTGCCCGCCCGCCAAGGATTGCGGCGGCAAGTCCAAGAAGTGCTGAGGGCCTGAACGAGACGCGCGCGGCCGCCTCGGGCGCCGCGCGCCTCTCCGGTGAGGCCGGGACGCGGTCCGTCCCGGTCGGTGTCACGGACGGATCAGGGGAGCGCGAGATGACGGTGATCGACCCGCGCGTCGGTTTTCTGGCGCGCCGCATCGCCGGTCTGCCGCTTCGGACGCGGCGCAGCGTGCTGCGGGCGCGGTTCACGATCGCGGGCGTCCTGCGCGGCTTCGAGACGCCCGGCCATGCCCGCCTGTTCCAGCGCGTCCTGCGCCAGTCGGCCCGCGAGGCGCGGCGCCTGGAGCGCGCGGCGGTGCTGCACAACCTGCAGACCGAGGCCGAGTGGCTGGCGCTCCTCGTGCGCACCGTGCCGGCACTCCTGCGCGACACGCGGCACGTCGCGGTCTCGGACCCGGCCGCGCTGGAGCGCGTGGCCGCGACCGGGCGGCCCGTGATCCTGACGCCGCTTCACATGGGGGCCTACGTCTTCTCGCTCGCGAGCCTGATGGTACGCTTCTTTCCGGGCCGGCCGCTCCTCGTGCTGCGCCAGCGCGACGACATGCCCCTGGAGACCGCGGTGATCGAGCGGATCCGCGAGGTCGGCGTCGCGATGCGCTTCCATCAGGTGACCGACCGGATGGGCTTTCTCGAGGCCGTGCGATTCGCCCGCAACGGCGCGGTGGTCGTGAACTTCTGCGACCTCGACCCGGCCTACGGCGCCCCCGCTCCGATGCCGGTGCTGGGCCTGGAGACCCGCTTCGCCTTCGGCACCGACACGCTGGCCCGGCTCACCAACGCGCTCGTCGTGCCGCTAGCCTGCACGATGGAGCCGAAGGGCGACCTCGTGCGGGTCGGCCCCACCTTCGAGGTCCAGTCGAGCGCGCCCGACGAGCGCGCCCGCGTCGCCGCCCTCGTGCGCGCCCATATCGAGGCCAGCCTGCGGGCGCGGCCCGAGCAATGGCACCTGTGGTCGGCGCTGCGAGACTATTTACCGGTCGCCGATACAGTCACGGGCGCCGCTTCCCCGACAACGGAGGCGGATGAACAGATCCGGACTGCCGCGTGATCCAGAACCATGAGCGAGCCTGATACGCCGGACACCGAATCCGGCCGGTCCTCCGCCGTCGCGGCTTTCCAGAAGCGCCGGCCCGGCGCGACGATGCACCTGCAGCAGGACCGCGGCGCCTCGTGGATGGCGTGGTTCTTCGGCGCGCTCGTCGTCGCCCTGGTGGCGGGTCTGTTCCTCGGGCGGTTCGCCCGCAGCGAATCCGTGCGGGGCTACGTCTCGGCCGCCTCCGGCCTGACCCGTCTCGACGCGCGGGCCGCCGGCATCGTGCAGGGTATCGACGTGCGCCAGGGCGACCGCGTCACCCGCGGCCAGCGCCTGATGCAGATCCAGGTGCGCGACCAGACCACCGGCGGCGTCTCGACCGTGACCGCGAACCTGCGGAGCCTGCGCGAGCGCAAGGCCAACCTCCAGCGCGACCGCGAGCGCCTGATCGCGTTCCTCGACGCCACGAAGGGCGACCGCAGCGAGACCGAGAGCAACGTCGCCAACGTCACCCGCGCCTTCGACGAGCAGGAGCGGGCCCTGAAGGAGGGCCTGCGCCAGCAGGAGGAGATGGTCGCGCGCGTGCAGTCCTACATGAACCAGGGCTACGCGACCCGCGAATCGCTCAACAGCCAGCGCCGCATCGCCCTCGACTACGCGCGCCAGATCGCGGAGCTGCGCGCCCGCCGGGCCGAGCTGAAGCAGTCGACCGCCGAGCGCCTGACCGGCCAGCGCACCACCGCGACCGAGAAGGCCGCCCAGCTCGCCGCCACCGAGAACGAGCTGAGCACGATCGAGGCCCAGCTCACCGGCTACAGCGCCCTGGAGCGCCTCGACATCGTCTCGCCCGTCGACGGTCAGGTGGCGGGCCTGTTCGTCGAGCCCGGCGCCTCGGTCTCGGCCGACCAAGTCCTCGCGATCGTGGGCGATTCCTCCGCCGAGCCGGTGATCGTGCTGGAGGTGCCGGCCCGCGCCATCGGCCTCGCCAAGGTCGGCCAGGACGTGGTGATCAAGTACGACGCCTTCCCGTTCAAGACCTTCGGGATCGCGCACGGCACGATCACCCAGATCGCCGGCACGCCGCTGCGCGCGCCCGCGGTGGCGATGGCGGATGCGGGCGAGGCGGTGTTCGACCCGACTTCGCTCACCCGGCAGTCGACCTACCGGATCGACGTGCGGCCGGATTCCCGCACCATCCGGGCCTACGGCGTGGACGAGCCGATCCGCATCGGCTCGACGCTCTCGGCCGACATCGTGGTCGAGAAGCGGCGGCTGATCGACTGGATGCTCGACCCCATCCGCGCGATGCGCGGGCGCGGCTGATCGCCCGCGCTCTCGGCCGAGGTGAACGCCGGTCCGGCGCGAGAGCGCGCATCAAGACAGAAGACCTGCCAGGAACCGGAGCGAGGCTCGGATGAGCGAGTGGCTGAGAGGCTTGGCGGGCGGCCGGCGGCGCGTGCGCTCCTTGGTGCAGAGCGAGACCAACGAGTGCGGGCTGACCTGCCTCGCCATGGTGGCGAACTACCACCGCCACGACATCGACCTTGCCTACCTGCGCGCGCTGTTCCCGCTCTCGCGCACCGGCATGTCGCTGGCTGACATCGTGGAGCTCGCCGACACGCTCGGCCTCGACGCGGGCGGCTACGCGCTCACCAACATCGACGAGCTGAAGGGCGTCCAGCTGCCCGCGATCCTGCACTGGCGGGGCAACCACTTCGTGGTGCTCGAATCGGTCCGGGGCGGGCGCTACCGGGTGCACGATCCGGAATTCGGCCTGCGCCTCTACGAGCGCGCCGACATGGAGCAGCTCTTTTCCGGCGTGGTGCTGGAGTTCGCGCCGCGGATGGACCTCAAGCGGGTGCGGGCCGAGAAGAAGCTGACCTTCCGGGAGGTGTTCCGCGCGACGAGCGGGCTCGGCAGCACGGTCTGGCAGATCAGCCTCGTCACGGTCGCGATCGCGCTGCTCGGGCTCGCCATGCCGGTGCTCCTGCAGATCGCCCTCGACGTGGTGATCCCGCAGGTCGACCTCGACCTGCTCCACGTTCTGGCGATCGGTCTCGTCCTGCTGCTGAGCTTCGAGGCGGTCGGGCGCTGGCTGCGCGACTACGTGACCCTGCGGGCCTCGACGCTGCTCCAGCTCCAGTTCACCCGCAACGTCGTCGGCCACGCCTTCCGGCTGCCGCTGAACTATTTCGAGCTGCGCCACCCCGGCGACTTCGTGGCCCGGGTCGACTCGATCGAGCACGTCAAGGCGTTCCTCGTCGGCGGGCTCGTCACGGCGTTCGCCGACAGCGCCACCTCGATCCTGATCATCGGGCTGATGCTCTACTACGCCCCCGCCATGGCGGTGGTGACGATGCTCACCCTCGTCGCCGTGATCGGGATGCGCTTCCTGACCTTCCCGAAGCTCAACCAGGCGACCTTCGGCTCGCTGGAGGCGCGCTCGGAGGAGCGCGCGCGGCTTCTCGACGGCCTGCGCCGCGTCGACAGCCTGAAGGCGCATAACGGCACCGAACTCTTCGCGATGCGCTGGTTCGAGAGCTTCTCGCGCTTCGCCAATCTCGACTTCCGGGCGCGCAAGGCGGGGATCGACGCCGAGCTGTTCATGCACCTCGTCATCGTCGCGAGCACGGTGGCGACCCTCTACATGGGCATCGTCGGCGTGATCGCGAACACGCTGACGATCGGCACGCTCTACGCCTTCTTCGCGCTCCGGACCGAGTTCTTCGAGCGCGTCAACCTGCTCACCAGCAACCTGATGCACCTCTCGGCGATGCGGGTGCATTTCCAGCGCCTCGACGACGTGCTCGGCCAGGAGCCGGAGGCCGGCCTGCAGGACGCGACCTTCCACCGGACGCTCAACCGCGAGGTGCGGCTGGAGAACGTCACCGTGCAGTTCGGCCGGGCCGACGAGCCGATCCTGCGCGACGTGAATCTGCGGATCGACCTCGCGGCCCACGAGACCGTGGCGATCGTCGGGGTCTCGGGCTCGGGCAAGTCCTCGCTGATGAAGATCCTCGCCAGCCTGCACGAGCCGGCGGACGGGCGCGTGCTGGTGGACGGCAGCCCGCTCGCGCAGTTCGGCAAGCGGGAGTACCGCAGCAATCTCGGCGTGGTCTTCGCCGACGACGGCCTGTTCGCCGGCACCGTGGCCGACAACCTCGCGCTGTTCGACCCGGCCGTCTCGCGGGCCGAGATGGAGGCAGCGCTCGTCTGCGTCGGCCTGCGCGACGAGATCGAGCGCCTGCCGCAGGGATACGCCACCCTGGTCTCGGAGGAAGGCGGCCTGCTCTCGACGGGTCAGCGCCGCCGCCTGCTGCTGGCCCGCGCGCTCTGCCGCCGCCCGCGCCTGCTGCTCCTTGACGAGGTCACCGCCAACCTCGACCCCACGACCGAGGCCGCGCTCGTCGAGAGCCTGAAGGGGATCCGGGCCGCCAAGGTCTTCATCACCCACAGCGAGCGCATGCTCGATCAGGTCGACCGCGTCCTGCGCATAGAGGGCGGCCGCCTCGTGGAGGATGCGCGGGCGCCGGGCGCCGGGCGGAGGATCCCGGCGCGGGCGTGAGACCGTTACCCATTGAAAGGATAGGGTCGAGCTCTCGCCAGGGTCGTTCCGGAGCGCCGTCGGCGAAGCCGGGGCGACGGCGCGGGACACGGCACCCGAGGGTCTCGATGAGGAGGGGTATGAGACGTCTTCCCGGCTCGCCTGCAGGTCCCCGGAATGAGGGCGCAGGCTCTGTCGCCGCCCGCACGGGAGAAGCCCTATCCTCGTCGGCATGATGGTGCGTGCCAAGCTCGCCACGATTGACCGGCAGGATCACCCGGACCCGACGCTGGCAACCTGCCGCAACCGGGATCTCCCTCGCCTCACTGCGTCAGGGCGACCCTGCCGGTGCGGCCGTAGGGCACGAGCCCGAAGCGCGCCTGCGCCGGCTCGTCGATCCGGCCGCGCAGGGTGAGCGCCGCCGGCTCCGGGCGCCCTCCCCCGGCGCCGCTCGCGAGCTTCACCGGCGCGGCCTCGCCGCCGCGCCGCAGGGCGGCGGTCGTCAGAGGGTCGCGCACCGCGGCGAGCGTCTCGAATCGGCGATCCGCCGACACGCTCAGGCCGACGTCGAGGAGATTCGCGGCGGCCGAGAGCTGGAGGCTCAACGCGTCGCGCTCCGTCAAGACGGCGGCGGCGGCAACCTCCGCGTCGGCAAGTTCCGCCCGCAGGTTCAGCTCGTCCAGCACGGTGCGGAAGCCCGCGCCCCGCTCCACCTCGAAGCCCCGGATCGTCGCGCGCAGGAAGGTCAGCCGCTCGGTCAGTCGCCGCAGCTGGTCCGCGATCGCCGCGCGCCTGGCAAAGGCGGTCCGGGCCGCGATGATCGTCGCCAGTTCCTGATCCTGCACTTCGTAGCCCCGCTGTCGGGCGAGCGCGGAGGCCTCGTCGATCTTCGGGAAGGCGCCGGGCTGGTAGAGAGGGATGCGCGCGACGACCCGGGCGGTGGTGTCGGTGATGCGGTCGAGCGTCGGGCTGTAGCCGAAGGTCGAGGCGTGGGTGACCTGCAGGTTCACCTGCGGCAGCACCGCGCTCACCGTCGCGCTCGCCTGGAAGGCCGCCGATTTCGCGTCGAGGCGCGCGGCGGCGAGCCCGGGATTGGCGCCGCGCACGAGTTCCGCATAGGCCAGCTCGTCGCGCGGGAGCCGGTCAGGGAAGCGCGGCGGCACCATCCGCTCCGGCTCGGTCTGGGTGACGCGCTTGAAGGCGAGGCGCGCCGCGGCGAGTTCCGCCCGCGCCCGGTCGTGGGCGGCCTCGGCCTCCTGCAGGCGCGACTGGGTCAGCGCCACGTCGGTGCGGGTGGCGTCATTGACCTCGAACTGGCGGGCGGTCGCGTCGCGGATGCGCCTGATCGCCCCGATCTGGGCCTCCCGGGCGGCGAGGATCCGCACGTCGCGCAGGACCGCGATGTAGGCGATTGCCGCATCGAGCAGAACCTGCTGACGCTGGCTCAGGGTGATGAAGCGGCCCGCATCGGTGAGCGCCTGGGCCGAGCGCAGGGTGTGCAGGCGCTGGAAGCCGTCGAAGAGCGGCAGGTCGGCGCTTATGCCGTACTGGCGGGGCGCTGCGCGCGGCGTGGAGTCGATGCCGATCTGCGTCGGCTCGACGCGCGGGCCATAGGTGAAGCGGCTGGAGAGCGGCTTGTCGCCGAGCAGCGACACGCTCGGCATGAAGGCGTCGAAGGCGCCGCGCTCGCGTGCCTCAGCGCCCTCCTGCCGCGCCCGGTCGGCGCGCAGAACGAAGCTGTTCTCCAGCGCCGCGCTGGCGGCCTGATCGAGCGTCTGGGCGCTGGCCGGCCCGGCGACGAGCGCGGCGGCGAGCCCCGCGAGCAGCACTCGCTCCCCGATCCGTGCTGTGACGATCCGACTCCGCATTCCCCGTCCCACGGCGGCAAAGCCTGAAGACCGCTCCGCTCCCCGGCCAACTTCTGTCGACCGGAGAGCATGGTCGTCTTTCATCGGGCATTAGGCTTAAAAATTCGCTGCCGCGGGCGGATCGAGTGGTGGATCGACGCGGATAATGGGTTCTGATGCACGACATGTCTGCATTCGGCGAACCCTCACGATCGGATGTAGCAGACCCCTGCGGGAATACGGCATTGCCCGACCGGCGACGCCCCTGCCCGCCCGCGGGGAGAGAGGGGCACTGCGGCCGGGAACAACGAGGCGCCGCCTCAGAGTACAGGCATCGCGCCCGCGACGGTGATCAGTGCGCCCGACGTGTAGCTGCTCTCCTCCGCGGCGAGCATGACGTAGGCCGAGGCGAGCTCCGCCGGCTGGCCGGGCCGGCCGAAGGGAACTTGGCTGCCGAAGCTCTTGACCGAATCCTCCTCCATCCCGGAGGGAATGAACGGCGTCCAGATCGGGCCCGGCAGCACGCCGTTCACTCGGATGCCCGTCTCCGCCAGGAGTTGCGCGAGGCTCAGCACGAGGTTGCTGAGCGCCCCCTTGGTGGCGCTGTAGGCCAGCAGCGACGGCATCGGGTGTTTCGAGTTCACCGACGAGGTGAAGATCACCGAGCCGCCGGGCTTGAGGTACGCGGTCGCGGCCTTCGTCACGTAGAAGGCGCCGAACACGTTGGTGCGGAAATGGTTCTCGAACACCGCGTCCTCGATCTGGTCGAGGCTTTGGTTCGGCTGCTGGAAGGCGCCGTTGTTCACCACCACGTCGAGCCGGCCGAAGGTCTCGGCAGTGCGCGCGACGATCTCGCGGGCGTAGGCCGCATCCTTGAGGTCGCCCGGCAGCAGCAGGGCGCGCCGGCCCGCCTTCTCGATCCAGGCGCCGACCGCCTCGGCATCCTTCTGCTCCTCGGGCAGGTAGGAGATCGCCACGTCCGCGCCCTCGCGCGCGTAGGCGATGGCGACCGCCCGTCCGATGCCCGAATCGCCGCCGGTGATCAGCGCCGCCTTGCCGGTGAGCTTCCCGGAGCCCCTGTAGCTCTCCTCGCCGTGGTCCGGTTCGGGTTTCATCCGGCCGGTCTTGCCGGGAAAGCTCTGCGGCTGGCCCTCGAAGGGTGGGCGCGGGTACTTGGTCAGCGGGTTGCTGTCGGTCATCGCATGTCTCCGGTTGAGTCGGGGTGCCAACCGGGGCCGCCGCGGGGCGTTCCGTGGGTTGCGGGCGTCGCAATGCCGCGAAGGTGATGCAGGGCGGCCGCGCCGGGAGCTCGATCCGGGCGGCGCGAACCGCGACAGGACGCGCCGGCGTCAGTCTCCGTGCGGCCAGGAGAAGCGGATGTTGCCGTCGCGCAGGCCGGCGAGAACCACCTCGACGCCGCCCGACCTCACCATCCATTCCAGCCGGTGGTCGCGGTACTCCCGGCGGCGGCCGCCCGTCGTGTAGTGCTCGGAGGCCGCCGCCATGCGTTCGGCCGCGGCGTCGAACTCCGCGAAGGTCTCGGCGACGGACGCGCGTTTGCGGAGGCGCGCGTGCCAGCGGGCGAGCGGGCTGCCCGCGGCCGGTCCGAGGCCGTAGTGGATGGAGCGGTTGACCACCGGGGCCGCCGCGGCATCCGCCCAGCCGAAATCGGAACCGCCGAACCACGGTGCCTCGCCGAGGCGCTCCGCCAGCCACGCCTGAAGCTCCCCGGTCTGGCGGGCGGCCCGAGCCTTCAGCCGCTCGGCCAGCGCGCCGGAGGCGCGGCGGAACCACAGCACCTCGCCGTAGCCCCAGTTCACCGCCTCGTACTGCGTGTCGCAGATGTCCTCGGTGAGCCGCGCCCGCGCGCGGGCGGCGGGGTCGGACGGCAGCAGCGGCGGCTCAGGCCAGCGTTCCTCGATGTATTCGAGGATCACCGTCGACTCGAACAGCGTCACCGCACCGTCGACGAGGACCGGGACCTCAGCTCGCGGATTGGCCTCGGCAAAGGGCCCGTCCCGCCGCCCGGTGCCAAAATCCACGGGCAGCTCCGCGGTGAAAGCGAGCCCCTTTTCGCGCAGCGCGATCTTGACCTTCTGCGCGTAGGACGAGAGCGGGTGCTCGTAGAGCAGCATGGCGCGGGTTCCGCTTGCGGGACCGGGCCGTCATCGGCGCGCCCGCTGCGGATGTCGAGCCCTGGCGCAGGACACGGATCGGTGATGCGGGAGAGCGTGCGGTGGATCTGGACAGGGACGCGGCGGCCTTCCTCGAGCGCATCGCCCGGCGGCGCACCCCGCCGATGAGCGAACTACCGGTCTCCGAAGCCCGCGCGATGTACCGGCGCCAGAGCCGGCATTTCGGCGGCCCGACGGTCGAGATGGCGTCTGTCGCGGACAGCGCGGCGGTAGGCCCGGCCGGACCGATCCCGCTCCGCCTCTACCGCCCGCAGGGGCTTGACCCCAAGCAGGCCCCTGCCCTCGTCTACCTGCACGGCGGTGGCTGGGTGGTGGGCGACCTCGAATCGCACGACAAGGTCTGCCGCCAGATCGCGGCGCGGGCCGGGATCGCGGTGGTGGCGGTCGATTACCGGCTGGCCCCAGAGCACCCGGCGCCGGCCTCAGCCGAGGACGCGGTCGCGGCTCTTCACTGGATCGCGGGCGAGGCCGCCGCGCTCGGCCTCGATCCGGCCCGGCTCGCGGTCGGCGGCGACAGCGCCGGGGGCAGCCTCGCGGCCGTCGCGGCGATCGCGGCGCGCGATTCCGGCCTTACCTTGCGCGGACAGGTGCTGATCTATCCGAGCACCGACAACCGCCTCGATCCGGACCTCTACCCGTCGCGGCGCCGCAACGCCGCGGTGCCGCCCCTGACCTGGGCGATGGTGCGCTACTTCCACGCCCGGCACCTGCCCGACCCGCGCCTCGCCCTGGATTGGCACGCCTCGCCGATCCTCGTCCCGGATGCGGCCGGCCTCGCACCCGCGCTGCTGGTCGGCGGCGCCCGCGACGTGCTGCACGACGAGGGGGAGGCCTACGCCGACCGTCTGGCGGCCGCCGGCGTGCCGGTGGAGCGGAAGACCTATCCGGGCATGGTGCACGGCTTCATCGAACTCGGCGGCGTGATCGCGGCCGCCGCCGACGCACTCGATCTGATCGCGGACTGGTTGCGCCGCCGGCTCTGAGATCAGCCGAACACGTCCCAGCGGATGAACATCGCCACCGAGACGATGGCGAAGATCGCGAGGAGGAGCGGGTTGCCGAGATAGAGCGCGGCGGCGAGCAGCCCCGCCCACGCGACCAGGATCCCGAGCATGACGGCGATGGCGACGGGGTTCATGGGCTCCATCCATGCCATTCCGGGCGGGAGACTTCCACGTCCATCTGGCATCGGTCACCCACCGGGTGGTCCGACCGTGCGCGGCAGCGGGCGGCTGACGAAGCGGGATCCCGCGAGCAGGAAGCGCCAGGGCGTCTCGACCGCCCGGGTGATCCCGATGCGCGGGCCCGCCGCCACCGTCACCGCCCCCACGCGCGGTTCGAGGCGGAAGGGCGCGCGGTCGAGCGGCAGCCCGTCCTGCACGCGCGAGACCGCGAGCGCCTGGCAGAGCCGGCCAGGCCCGGCGCAGAGCAGGCGCGGGCTCTCGGTGCCACGGCGCGCCCGCATGGACTCCAGCCCATCGGTCGGTTCCAGGGCACGAATCAGCACGGCGCTGCCCAACTCGCAGACGAGGTTGAGGCACCAGTGCATGCCGTAGGAGCGGTAGACGTAGGCGTGCCCTGGCGGCCCGAACATGCTGGCGTTGCGGGGCGTCGGTCCACCGAAACTGTGCGAGGCCGGATCGGTGCGATCGTAGGCTTCGGTCTCGACGATCAGCCCGCCGACGCCGTCGACGAGGAGCCGCCAGCCGATCAGCTCCGGCGCGACCGCGGCGGCGCTGCGCGTGAAGAAGTCGGGCACCATTGGCCGAGCTCGTGTTTCAGGGGGTGAGGTCGGCTGCCGTGAGCGTCACGACCCCGCCCTCGGCGCCGCTCCGCTCGTATCTGCGGATCGCGCCGTCGACCACCGCGTCCCGATGCGCGCGGAAGATCGTCATGGCGTTGCCGCCCGGCGGGCCGAAGGCGTCCTGAAGCGCCGCGTGCCCGACCCGGCAGGGAACCAGGATGTGACCGTCCGTGATCGTGAAGGTCAGGCAACCTGCCGCGCCCTCGTCCAGGCGCGGCTCCTCTCCGGACAGGCGCATCGGCATCTTGCTTCCTCCAGGCGGCGGTCGCGCGGGCGGCCGTTCCGAACAGCGCCGAACGGCGCCGCCGGGTTCCGCCGCCGGGTTCCGCCGCCGGGTTCCGCCGCCATGGGCGGCCGCATCGCCGCCCCGCCGGCCTGCAACCCGATGATCGGCCGCAGGGTTCGTTCCCTGACGGAGGTTCCCATGGACGACACGCGAGAAGGCACGAAGCCCGAGGATCAAACGCCCGACCGCCCGCGCCTGACCCCGCAGGGCCATGCGAGCGGCACGGAGACGGGCGAGGACAGTACCGACCCGGCTGGGGGCGCCAAGGAGGGCCAGGGCGACAAGGCCGAGGGCTGATCCGAACCGGAGCGCCTCCCGGGCCGTTTCCGGGCATGCCCGAGAGCCGTATCGCCTGGACCGCTTCTGACATCGCCGGTGTCCCGCTGCGCCGACTCGTCGGCAGACTTGGCCGGATCGAGGTCGGCTTCTGCGAGTACGACGGGTCGAACAGGCTCTGGACGTGGTGGAGCCCACTCGCCGAGGACGTCTGGGGCCATGCGCCGAGTGCCGAGGCCGCGCAGCAGCACTGCGAAATCTGGCTGCGGGAGTGGCTGGAGAACTTCCGGCCGTTCTTCGAGCGCGAATGATGTCGCGCCCGTCCGGGCGGTATCGCGGCCTACGATCCCGACCCGCTGTCGAGCCGCGCTGTCCCCGCCTGAGCAGGATCTGCCGCCGTCTCGCCCTCCGCGGCATCGACGCGCAGGACGGGGGCGCCGAGCGCCGTCATCAGCGTGCGCAACCCATCGATCCAGCGCTCCGCCTCGCCGAGTGAGGCAACCCCCTCGCGGCGAAACGTCTTGTCGGGCTCGATCGTGGCGGTGACGTCGAACAGGCCGTCAGGCCTATCAACGATCCGGCAGAAAACGCGGCGTGCCATGGGAGCATCGTACCACAACCTTCCCATGTCGGAAGGTTGTGCGCTCACTGATCGCGTCGCGGATGTTCGGGGAGCCCTGGCGCGGTGTCAGATCCGCGTCCCGTCGCTCTTCGGCGGACGGCCGCAGCGGAACTGCGTCACGCGCCAGCGCCCGTGGGCGTTCTGCCACGCCGCCATCTGCGGCTGTGCAACCGAGAGGCACTGCTGCGGTGTCTGCACCTCGTCGCTGAAGAGGTGGACCCGCGTGACGCAATGCCCCGGATTCTCGGCAAGGCAGGTGAGGAAGTAGAGCCCGTACAGCAAGACAAGTCTCCCTGAGCGTGACAGGGCGCCTCCTCCCGCAGCCGTTTCTGGTCTCCGCCAGCATTCCCGCAAGCGCCGTGCCAGTCGATGTTGGTACGAGCTTCGGCTACGGCTGAGCCGGTCGCGCCGTTCCGAGCCGGCCCCAGCAGGACGCCCCCGCATGACCGAGACTCCGCGCCGCCTCTGGATCCGCAACCCGCTCGCCATCCTGGCCGAAGGAGCGGGTGGCGGCATCGTGGTGGAGGGCACGCGCATCGCCGAGTGCCTGCCCGCCGGCGCTGAGCCGTCCGCGGCCGTCGACGCGGTCTTCGCGGCGGAACGTCACGTCGTCATCCCGGGCCTCGTGAATACCCACCATCATGCCTTCCAAACGCTCACGCGGGCGCATCCGAAGGCGATCAACAAGCCGCTCTTCCCCTGGCTGCAGGCGCTCTACCCGGTCTGGCAGCGGATCACCCCGGAAGCGTTCCGTCTGGCGACCCGGCTCGCCTACACAGAATTGCTGCTTTCCGGCTGCACCACGGCCGGCGACCATCACTACCTCTTCCCGAAGGGGCTCGAGGATTCGGTGGACGTGCAGGTCGCGGAGGCCCGCGCACTCGGCATCCGCGCCTGCGTCACCCGCGGCTCGATGAGCCTGTCGCAGGACCAGGGCGGCCTGCCGCCGGGCACGCTCGTGCAGGACGACGACACGGTCCTCTCCGACAGCGAGCGGGTCCTGAACCTGTTCCACGATGCCCGGCCGGGAGCCATGGTTCAGGTCGCGCTGGCGCCCTGCTCGCCCTTCGCGGTGACGAAGCGGCTGATGCGCGAGAGTGCCCGCCTTGCCGAGGCGCATGATTGCCGCCTGCACACCCATCTCGGCGAGACGCTGGACGAGGATGCCTACTGTCTGGAGCTGTTCGGCCAGCGCCCGGTCGCGTACCTCGAAGAGGTCGGCTGGCTCTCGCCACGCACTTGGCTCGCCCACGGTATCCACTTCGACGATGCCGAGGTGGCGCGCCTGGGGGCTGCGGGCGTCGGGATCTGCCACTGCCCGACCTCCAACATGGTGCTGGCATCCGGCCGCTGCCGGACCTGCGAGCTGGAGGCGGCGGGCAGCCCCGTGGGCCTCGGCGTCGACGGCTCGGCCTCGAACGACAGCTCGAACCTGATCGAGGGCGTGCGCCACGCCCTGATGCTGAACCGGCTGACCTACGGGGCCGAGGCGGTCACGCATCTCGACGCCCTTCGCTGGGCGACCATGGGCTCCGCCCGCTGCCTTGGCCGCGATGACATCGGCCGGATCGCACCGGGCCTGGAGGCGGACCTCGCCCTGTTCACCCTGGACGAGCTGCGCTTCTCCGGAGCGCATGATCCGCTCGCCGCCCTCGTCCTCTGTGGGGCGCACCGAGCCGACCGGGTGATGGTCGCGGGCGACTGGCGCGTGATCGACGGCGAGCCGGCCGGGGTCGATGTGCAGGCGCTGCGGGAGGCCCACGGTCGCGCCGCGCGGGAGCTGTTCGGAGAGATGTGATCGCGATCTCGGATCGCCTCGTCTCACGCCGGAACCGCACCATGCCCCCTCCCCCATAGGGAGAGGGAACCCGCGCCTGATCCGCCGAGGGTGTGGGCCTCGGTCGATGCAGTCCTGACGAGCAGGTTGAGGCATGAGTCCGCCGAGGGCCTTCTCCGTCCCCGTGCGAGCCCGCACCGGCCGAGATCTTCCACGCGCCGCCACGCTTGCAGTCCAACATCGACAGCGCATGATGAACATCGTTCACGACGCGAGTCCGACCGCTCCGGCAAGACCGCCGGCCCGCCCCGGATTTGACGCCGCCGCGCGCCCTGGTCCAACCATGGCGCAGACCGGGAGACCACCATGTTCCGTGCGTTGATGACCGCGCGGCGCTTCGCGCCGCTGTTCTGGTGCCAGTTCTTCTCGGCCTTCAACGACAATTTCCTGAAGAACGCGCTCGCATTCCTGATCCTGTTCAAGGTCGGCGAGGCTGCCGACGGCAATGCGGGGGTTCTCGTCACGCTGGCGAGCGCCGTGTTCATCGGTCCGTTCTTCATCCTGTCGGGGCTCGGCGGCGAACTCGCCGACCGCTACGACAAGGCCCTGATGGCGCGGCGGCTGAAGTTTGCCGAGATCTTCGCCGCGGGCGCCGCGGCGCTGGGCTTCGTGCTGCACTCCGTGCCGATCCTGTTCGTCGCGCTCGGCCTGTTCGGCGTGATCGCGGCGCTGTTCGGGCCGATCAAGTACGGCATCCTGCCCGACCATCTGCGCCGCGCGGAATTGCCGGCCGGCAACGCGCTCGTCGAGGGCGCGACCTTCCTGGCGATCCTGCTCGGCACCATGACGGCGGGGCTCGCCAGCGCCATGGGCGGCACGGGCCTCGCCTTCGCGGCCCTGATCATGATCTTCGCGGTGCTGTGCTGGCTCTCGGCCCGGCTGATCCCGAAGACCGGCGAGGGCGCGCCCGACCTCGCGATCGACCGCAACGTGCTGCGCTCGACCGTGGCGCTGCTGCGCGACATCTGGGGCGACACCCGCCTGTGGCGCGGCTCGGTCATCGTGAGCTGGTTCTGGCTCGTCGGCGTCGTGGTCCTGTCGCTGCTGCCGGTGCTGGTGAAAGAGCGCTTTCACGGCAGCGAGACCGTGGTCACGCTGCTCCTCGCCCTGTTCTCGGTCGGCATCGCGCTGGGCTCGGGGCTGGCGTCCTGGCTCGCCAGCGGCCGCATCGTGCTGCTTCCGACGCCGGTTGGCGCCGTGCTGATGGGCCTGTTCGGGCTCGACCTCGCCTGGACCGTCTCGCACCTGCCCCAGCCCTCGGGCGAGGCGCTCGACGCGCTCGGCTTCCTCGGCACCGCGGGGGGCCTGCGCGCGGCGATCGACTTCCTGGGTCTCGCGGTCGCGGGAGGCCTCTACATCGTGCCGCCCTTCGCGGCGGTGCAGGCCTGGACCGATAAGACCAAGCGCGCCCGGGTGATCGGCGCCGTCAACGTGCTCACCGCCGCCTTCATGGTGGCCGGCACGCTGGCGCTCGCCGCGCTCCAGGGCGCAGGCGTTTCGATCCCGAGCCTGCTGGCGATCGTGGCCGTCCTCAACCTGGCCGTTGGTGCCGTGGTCTTCGCGACCCTGCCGACGAGCCCCTTCCGCGACGCGCTCTCGATCCTGTTCCGGGCCTTCTACCGGCTGGAGGTGCGGGGCCTGGACAACGTGGAGAAGGCCGGCCCGAACGCCATCGTCGCGTTGAACCACGTCTCGTTCCTCGACGCGCCGCTCGCTCTCTCGCTCCTCGAGACGGAACCGGTCTTCGCCATCGATCACGGCATCGCGCAGCGCTGGTGGGTAAAGCCCTTCCTGAAGGTCACGAAGGCGATGCCGCTCGATCCGACCCGGCCGCTCGCCACACGCACGCTGATCAACGCGGTGAAGAGCGGCGAGACCCTGATCATCTTCCCCGAAGGCCGGCTCACCGTCACGGGCAGCCTGATGAAGGTCTATGACGGGGCGGGCCTCATCGCCGACAAGTCCAGCGCGATGGTGGTGCCGGTCCGCATCGAGGGGCTGGAGCGCACGGTGTTCTCGCGACTCGCCCGCGATCAGGTGCGCCGGCGCTGGTGGCCGAAAGTCGTCGTGACGATCGAGGAGCCGGTGCGCCTGGAGGTCGATCCCGCCCTCAAGGGGAAGGCGCGCCGGCAGGCGGCCGGGGCCGCCCTCTACGGCATCATGTCGAACCTCGTCTTCCGCACCACGGATTTCGACCGGGGCGCGATGGCCGCGCTCTGCGAGGCCGGCGAGCGCCACGGCTGGCGCCGCACGGCGGTGGAGGACCCGGTCACCGGCCGTCTCTCCTACGGGCGCCTCGTGATGGGCGCCAACATCCTGGCCCGCAAGCTGATGCCGCTCTGCCCGGAGGGCAAGGCGATCGGCGTGATGCTGCCGAACGCCAACGCGGCGGCCGCGACCTTCTTCGCGCTCAACTCCTCGGGCCGCGTGCCCGCAATGATCAACTTCTCGGCGGGCGCGGCCAACATCCTGGCCGCCTGCCGGGCAGCGGAAGTCACGCGGATCCTCACCTCCCGCGCCTTCATCGAGAAGGGCCGGCTCGGCGCGGTCGTCGAGGCGGTCGGGGCCCAGGTTGAGATCGTCTACCTCGAGGACGTGCGGGCGAGCGTCACCACCGGCGACAAGATCCGCGGCTTCCTGGCGCGCCGCGCGCCGCTGGTGGCGCGGCGCGGCGACGACCCGGCCGCGATCCTGTTCACCTCAGGGAGCGAGGGCGCGCCGAAGGGCGTGGTGCTGGCCAACCGCAACTTGCTGGCCAACACCGCCCAGGTCGCGGCGCGGATCGATTTCGGGCCCCGCGACCGGGTGTTCAACGTGCTCCCCGTGTTCCACGCCTTCGGCCTGACCGCGGGGCTGGTTCTGCCGCTGGTGTCGGGGGTCCCGGTCTACCTCTACCCGTCGCCGCTGCACTACCGGATCGTGCCGGAGCTGATCTACGGCTCGAACGCGACGGTTCTGTTCGGCACCGACACCTTCCTGCGCGGCTATGCCAAGGCGGCGAACGCCTACGACCTGCGCTCGCTGCGCTACGTCGTGGCCGGCGCCGAGGCGGTCAAGGACTCGACCCGACGCACCTGGGCGGAGAAGTTCGGCCTGCGCATCTTGGAAGGGTACGGCGTCACCGAGTGCGGGCCGGTGGTGGCGCTCAACACGCCGATGTTCAACCGCTTCGGCACGGTCGGCCGGATCCTGCCCGGAATGGAATGGCGGCTGGAGCCGGTGCCCGGCATCGAGGAGGGCGGACGGCTCGCCGTGCGCGGTCCCAACGTGATGCTGGGCTATCTGCGCAGCGACAAGCCCGGCGTGCTGGAGCCCCCGCCGGGGGGCTGGCACGACACCGGCGACATCGTGACGATCGACGGAATCGGCTTCGTCACGATCAAGGGCCGGGCCAAGCGCTTCGCGAAGATCGCGGGGGAGATGGTCTCGCTCGCCTCCGTGGAGGCGCTCGCCGCCGAGCTCTGGCCCGAGACGCCCAGCGCCGTCGCGGCGGTTCCGGACGCCCGCAAGGGCGAGCGGCTGGTACTGTTCACGGAAGCCAGGGACGCGACGCGGGCGGCCTACCAGGGCTTCGCCAAGAGCCGCGGCGCGCCCGAGATCGCGGTCCCGGCGGAGGTCGTCGTGCTGGAGCGCCTACCCATGCTCGGCACCGGCAAGGTCGATCAGGTCTCGGTCACCAAGCTCGCCGCCGAGCGCGCCCGGACCTCGGAGGCGGCCTGAGCGTCGGCTCCGGCAACGGCCGGAGCCGACGGGACCTACTTGTCGTGGTGGCCAGCCGCGATCCGGTCGGTCAGGGCCATCAGGATGCCCGAGACGACGAAGACCATGTGGATGCCGACGAGCCAGTACAGCTCCCGGTCGGAGTAGGCCTTGAGGTCCATGAAGGATTTCAGGAGCTGGATCGCCGAGATCGCCACGATCGACGACATCAGCTTCAGCTTGAGACCCGTGAAGTCGATCGTTCCCATCCACTCGGGCCAGTCCTTATGGTCCGTGTGGTCGAACTTCGAGACGAAGTTCTCGTAGCCCGAGAACATCACGATGATCAGCAGCGACGCGGTGAACGACAGATCCACCAGCGTCAGCACGCCGAGGATGGTCTGCGACTCGTTCGCCTCCAACATGTGCGAGACGAAGTGGACCAGCTCCTGCAGCAGCTTGACCAGCAGGACGACGAGCCCGATCGCCAGCGCCGCGTAGAACGGCGCCAGGAGCCAGCGGCAGGCGAACAGGGCCCGCTCGAACGTGCGTTCCAACAACTCGGTCTTCTCCCGCTCGTGTGAACGGGCGGGATGTCGCACGGGGCGGCGACAGCGGCAAGGCGAAGCTTGACCGCCGGTTTCCTCAGGCGGCGACGCCGGTCCCGACCGGGCAGGTCACGCCGGTGCCGCCCAGGCCGCAATAGCCGCCCGGGTTCTTGGCGAGGTATTGCTGGTGGTAGCCCTCCGCGAAGTAGAACGTGTCGAGCGGCCGGATCTCGGTGGTCACGTCCGGGAAGCCCTGGGCCTTCAGGGCGCCCGCATAGGCCTGGCGCACCGTCCGCGCCGTCTCCTCCTGGGCGGCGCCCTGCGTGTAGATGCCCGAGCGGTACTGCGTGCCGACGTCGTTGCCCTGGCGCATGCCCTGGGTCGGGTCGTGGCTCTCGAAGAAGGTGCGCAGCACCGATTCGAGCGGCAGCACGGCCGGATCGAAGGCCACGAGCACCACCTCGTTGTGGCCGGTCAGGCCCGTGCAGACCTCCTCGTAGGTCGGGTTCGGCGTGAGGCCGCCCGCGTAGCCGACGGCCGTGACGAACACGCCCTCCGGCAGTTGCCAGAACCGGCGCTCGGCGCCCCAGAAACAGCCGAGTCCGAGCACGATCGTCTCAATGCCCTCCGGATAGGGGCCCTTCAGCGGGTTGCCGTTGACGAAGTGCCGCTCCGCCGTCGGGAGGGGCGTCGCCCGACCCGGCAGGGCCTCGGCTTCCGTCGGCATCTCGGGCCGCTTGCGGAACAGAAACATGGGGATCTCCGATGGTCTCTCGGGCGCGTTCCCTGATATGGGGAGGCAGGCCGTCCGCGGGTAGCGCGGCCATGACGCGCGCGTTCCGCCGGATGCGGACGGGAGAGACGACGAGCATGGAGGCAGCGGGCCCTGGACGTCTGCTCGACCGCCTGCAGGGCGAATCGCATCGCGGCGATCCCTTCGCGGCAGCCGTGCGCGCGACGCGGATGCCGATGATCGTCACGGACCCGCACCAGTTCGACAATCCGATCGTCTTCGCCAACACCGCCTTCCTGGCGCTGACCGGCTACGAGCGCCTCGAGGTGGTGGGCCGCAACTGCCGCTTCCTGCAGGGGCCGGAGACCGATCCGGACGCGGTGTCGCGGATCCGCGAGGCGGTGCGGGCCGAGGCGCCGATCACGATCGACCTCCTGAACTACCGCCGGGACGGAACCACCTTCCGCAACGCCCTCTACATGGGCCCGGTTCACGACGATGCGGGCACCCTGCGCTACTTCTTCGCCTCGCAGCTCGACGTCAGCGAGCGTTACGGGCTGCTCGGCGAGATCGCGGACCTCAAGGCCCGGCTCGCCGCGGCGGAGGCCCGCCTCACGGGCGGGTGAGGAAGCCGATCGGCTCGCGGGGCGGTTGCCCGAGCCAGAGCAGCGCGGCGCCGAGTATAAGCCCGATGAGGGAGGCCGGCGCCAGGGTCAGCGGCAGCACGGCGAGGTCCCAGAGCCAGGGCGCCACCCCCTGCACGGCCGCCTGGAGGCCGGCCGCCTTGTCCTTGAACAGGGTGAGAAGCACGTCCGACAGCGAGGTCACCCGCAGGCCGTTGTTGGCGATCGAGCGTGCGCCGTCATAGACCAGGGCCACGAAGCCGCTGGCCAGGCACAGGAAGCCGAGAAACCGGCTGAGGAAGCGGAGCATCGCGCGCTGGGTTCCTGGCGATCCGGGGCGTGCCCGGTCCCTTCGACCCGGACCGGGTCCGGACGCGGTGGCGTACGGCCACGCCGGGGCCAACGCAAGACGGCCGGCGCCACCCTGCGTTGCGGCGCCGAGCCGCCCGTGCGAGAGGGGCGCGGACTTCTCTCCCACAGGACGATGCGGTGAACCCTCAGGCGGACGAGGCCGGCGCGCGGCCGGCCCTGGTGATCTTCGACTGCGACGGCGTGCTCGTCGACAGCGAGCCGATCAGCCTCGCCTGCCTCACGGCCGGGCTCAACCGGATCGGTGTCGCGATCGATGTCGAGACCGTTCGGGCGCGCTTCGCCGGGACGTCCATGCCCTCGATCATGCAGCACATCGCCGCCGATTACGGCGTCGCGGCCCCCGATGGCTTCGTCGAGGCGGTGAAGGCCGAGACGCTGCGCGCCTTCGACGCGGAGCTGCGCGCGATGGCCGGTGCCGCCGAGGTGATCGCAGCGCTCGACCTGCCGACCTGCGTCGCGTCGAGCAGCGACCCCGTGCGGCTGCGGCACTCGCTCGGCCTCACCGGGCTGCTGCCCCTGTTCGAGGACCGGGTCTTCTCCTCGGTCGAGGTGGCGCGGGGCAAGCCGTTCCCCGACCTCTTCCTGCACGCGGCCGCCCGCATGGACTTTCCACCGGAAACCTGCCTCGTCGTCGAGGACAGCGTGCCGGGCGTGACCGCCGCGCGGGCGGCCGGGATGCGGGTCGTCGGCTTCACCGGCGGCGGGCACTGGGGCCACGATCGGCTCGGGGCCGACCTCACGGCGGCCGGCGCTGAACAGGTCGTCTCCGATTATCCGGCGCTCGCCCGGATCATCGCGGACCCGCTCTGACGCGGGGCCGCAGCCCCGTCTCGACGCGCCGGGCGAGAAACCCGGCGCCAAGCTCGGCCGTAGCCCATTTTCGTGCCAGGCTAGGCCGGAATTTCAAAAGATCGTTCCGTTGACGCGGACCGGAAACGTCCACATCTTGTAGGTGTTGGAGGTTGGACTTCCCGCCTCCGACCGCGGTGATTTGAAGAGCGTAGCTTGCGCCGCGATAACAAACGCTAAAGCACCACGTGGTCGTTGGCTTTATCCAAGGCTTCGTGGTCCTTCTTCAGGAGGACATCGCGTGACCTTATCGTATGTTGGAATTCTCCACTCCCGGCCCCGTATTCACGGCCGATCTGACGGTCGCTGTCGGCGCTGAGCGTCCCGCCCAAGCGGGCTCGCTTCGTCTCACGCCCTGACCACCGCAGACATGCCGGCCCGCCGCCGGCCTACAGGAGCAATTCGCCAGATGACCCATCCGTTCGTCGCCGACCCGTTCACGGAGGCGCGCGCCGATGTGCGCGCGCAGAGCGAGACCGTTCCGACCCGCATCATCGAGGTGGGCGAGACCGCCGCAGGGATCGCAGTGCCCGAGGGGCGCGGGGTGCGCTTCTTCTCCTCTGCCCGCGCCTTCGACAGCCTCGACGGCACCCTGTTCCGCGACGCAGAGCAGGCGGCCCGCGCCGCGCGGGAGCGCTCGCGCGCCCTCGGCCGGCGGCGGCCCGCCGCCTGAACGGGACCCCTCAGCCCGCCCAGACCTCGGCGTAGAGCGCTTCGATCTCGGCCGCGCTCGGCTCGACCGGGTTGTTGGCGGGCGAGCCGGAGGCGAGAGCCTGCTTCGCCATCAGCGGGGTCAGCTCCCGCCAGCGGGCGGCGTTGAGGCCGTAGGCGGCGGGGCTCGGCACTTCCAGTTCGGCGTTGAGCGCCCGCAACTCCGCGATCAGGCGCTCGACGGCGATACCCTCGCCCTCCCCCTCCGCCGCGACGCCCATGGCGCGCGCGCAGGCCCCATAGCGGGCAAGAGCCGCGGGTGCCGAGAAGGCGGTGACGGCCGGCAGCAGCATCGCGTTCGAGAGCCCGTGCGCGACGTGGAAATGCGCGCCGATCGGCCGGCTCATCCCGTGCACCAGCGCGACCGAGCTGTTCGAGAAGGCAATGCCGGCCTGCGTCGCCCCCACCATCATCGCCTCGCGCGCCGCGCGGTCGCCGGGATCGGCCCAGACCCGGCGCAGGTTCGGCGCGATCGACCGCATCGCCGCGAGCGCCATGCCATCCGAGAACGGGTTCGCCCGCTTCGAGACGTAGGCTTCGATCGCGTGGGTCAGGGCGTCGATGCCGGTATCGGCGGTGAGCCGGCGCGGCTTCGTCAGCGTCAGCTCGTAATCGACCAGGGCCGCGACCGGAAGGTAGGCGAGGCCGATGCACAGCATCTTCTCGTCGGTCTCCGCGTCCGTCACGATCGTGAAGCGCGTGGCCTCCGAGCCTGTGCCCGCGGTAGTTGGGATCGCGATGATCGGCAGGCCCGGTGCGTCCTGGAGATGGGGCGCCTTGTAGGCGCGCATGGCGCCGCCGTGCCGCGCCAGCACCGCGACGGCTTTGGCCGTGTCCATCGGGCTGCCGCCGCCGAAGCCGACGACGCAATCGTGTTCGCCCGCCTGCAGCGCCGCGAGCGCCGCCTCGACCGAGGCGACGGTCGGGTCCGGTACCGTGTCGCTGAACACGGCGGCCTGGAGTCCCGCGCCGCGCAGGCCCTCGACGAGCGCCTCGACCCGACCGCTGCCGGCGAGATAGGGGTCGGTGACGATGAAGGGACGCTGCAGGCCGAGCTGGGCCAGGACCTCCGGCAGCAGCGCCGAGGCCCCGGCGCCGATCCGCATCAGGCGCGGCAGAGCGATCGCGTGGGCCATGGTTCCTCCGGCATGCGCGCCGCGCGTGTCCGGCGGCCTCGTCGTTGATCGGCCGCGACGCTAGACCGCCGCCGCGCCGGAGAACAGCCCCTCGGCCACCTCGACCTCGCGGGCGATGAAGGCGGCGACCGCTCGAATATGGGGTGCCTTCCGGTTGTCCTCGTGGATGTGCATGTGGAAGGCGCGGGTGAGGCTGAGCGCGTCCGGCAGCACCGGCACCAGCCCCGGATAGGTCGCGGCGATGAAGGCCGGCAGGATGCAGAGGCCCGCGCCGGCGAGCGTGGCGTGGACCTGGGCCAGCAGGTTGGTGCTGCGGATGCGCGCCACCGTGTCCGGGCCGACCACGTTGAGGTAGTTCAGCTCCCGGGCGAACAGCATGTCCTCGATGTAGCCGATGAAGGGGTGGCGTCCGAGATCGGCCACCGTGCGGATCGGCTCGGCCTCCGCGAGGTAATCCGAGGCGGCGTAGACGCTGAGGCGGTAATCGGCGAGGCGCCGCGTCACCACCCGGGCCTGCTGCGGGCTCGACAGGCTGATCACGATGTCGGCCTCCCGCTTCGACAGGCTGAAGATCCGGGCGGTCGCCAGGATCTCGATCTCCAGGTCGGGGTGCTGGCGCGTCAGCCGGTGGGCGCGGGGCGCCAGGAACACGCTGCCGAACCCGTCCGGCGCGCCGACCCGCACCGTGCCCGAGACCGTGCGGCCCGCCTCCGGCGCGACGCTCGCCGCGAGAAAGGCGCTCTCCATGGCCTCGGCGGTCGCGAGCAGCCCCTCCCCGGCTTCCGTCAGCGCGTAGCCGAGGTTGCTCCGGTGGAACAGGGACCGGTCGAGGCCGTCCTCCAGGGCCTGGATGCGGCGGGCGACTGTGGTGTGCTCGGTCCCGGTCCGATGCGCGGCCGCCGTCAGCGTGCCGGTGCGCGCCACGGCCAGGAAGAAGCGCAGGTCGTCCCAGTTGCCAGCCGCCCGCTTCCGCACGATCGCCCGCCCCCGGTTACAGTGTGCAAGAATGCACAACGGATGCGAGCGCGTCCAACTTTATCGCCCAAGGCGGGCTGCTAGTCTTCCCGGCAATCAAACGAGGAAACGACACGGGAGGCGCGCGCATGCGCACCATCGGGCATTACATCGACGGCAAGATCGTCCAGGGCGAGAGCGGGCGCTTCGCCGACGTGTTCCACCCCTCGACCGGTGAGATCCAGGCGCGAGTCGCGCTGGCGAGCAAGGCCGAGATGCGCCGCGCCGTGGAGAGCGCGGCGGCCGCGCAGGCCGGCTGGGCCGCCCAGAACCCGCAGAAGCGCGCCCGCGTGATGATGCGCTTTCTCGAGCTGATCCGGGGCTACACCCAGGAGCTCGCCGAGCTTCTGGCCTCGGAGCACGGCAAGACGGTGCCGGACGCCAAGGGCGATATCCAGCGCGGCGTCGAGGTGGTGGAGTTCGCCTGCGGCATCCCGCACCTGCTGAAGGGCGAGTACACCGAGAGCGCCGGCACCGGCATCGACGTCTACTCCCTGCGTCAGCCGCTCGGCGTGGTGGCGGGCATCACGCCCTTCAACTTCCCGGCGATGATCCCGCTGTGGAAATGCGCCCCGGCCATCGCCTGCGGCAACAGCTTCATCCTGAAGCCCTCCGAGCGGGACCCCAGCGTGCCGCTGCGCATCGCCGAGATCTTCTCCGAGGCCGGCCTGCCGCCGGGCGTGCTCAACGTCGTCAACGGCGACAAGGAGGCGGTCGACGCCATCCTCGACGACGAGGAGATCCGGGCTGTGGGCTTCGTGGGCTCCTCCTCGATCGCCGAGTACATCTACGTGCGCGCCGCGCAGACGGGCAAGCGCGCCCAGTGCTTCGGCGGCGCCAAGAACCACATGATCATCATGCCCGACGCCAATCTCGACCAGGCGGTCGACGCGCTGATCGGTGCCGGCTACGGCTCGGCCGGCGAGCGCTGCATGGCGATCTCGGTGGCGGTGCCGGTCGGCGAAAGAACCGCCGACGCGCTGATGGAGCGTCTGATCCCCCGCGTCGAGAGCCTGAAGATCGGCCCCTCGCACGACGAGAGCGCCGATTACGGGCCGCTCGTCACGCGCGACGCCGTCGAGAAGGTGAAGGGCTACATCGAGACCGGCCTGCGCGAGGGCGCGCAGCTCGCCGTCGACGGGCGCGGCTTCAAGCTCCAGGGCTACGAGAACGGGTTCTATCTGGGCGGCTCGCTGTTCGACCGCGTCACCCCCGACATGACGATCTACCGCGAGGAGATCTTCGGGCCCGTGCTCTCGGTGGTGCGGGCGCAGAGCTACGAGGAGGCGCTGGCGCTCCCCTCGACGCACCAGTACGGCAACGGCGTGGCCATCTTCACCCAGGACGGCGACGCGGCGCGCGATTTCACCGCCCGGGTCAATGTGGGCATGGTCGGCGTCAACGTGCCGATCCCGGTGCCGATCGCCTACCACACCTTCGGAGGCTGGAAACGCTCCGGCTTCGGCGACCTCAACCAGCACGGACCGGACGCGATCCGCTTCTACACCAAGACCAAGACGGTCACGCAGCGTTGGCCGAGCGGCATCAAGAGCGGCGCCGAGTTCTCGATCCCGACGATGCGCTGAACCACGACCCGCCCCCCTCTCCTTATGAGAGAGGGGACGCGCGTCCGACATGCAGGGCGCGGGGCTGCCGCAGCGGCACGACGAAAGGCCACCCGATGACGTTCGGCCTCACCGAAGACCAAGTCGCGATCCGCGAGATGGCCGCGGGCTTCGCGGCCGAGCACATCGCCCCGCACGCGCTCGCGTGGGACGAGCGCAAGCATTTCCCCGTGGAGACCCTGCGGGCCGCGGCCGCCCTCGGGATGGGGGCGATCACGGTGCGCGAGGATGTCGGCGGCTCCGCTCTGTCCCGGGTCGATTCGGCCGTGATCTTCGAGGCACTGGCCGAAGGCTGCCCGACGGTCGCGGCGTTCCTGGCGATCCACAACCTCACCGCCGGGATCCTCGACCGTTTCGGGTCCGAGGCGCAGCGCCGATCTTGGCTGCCGCGGCTCGCCACGATGGAGACGGTGTCGAGCTACTGCCTGACCGAGCCGGGATCCGGCTCCGACGCGGCGGCGCTGCGGACGCGGGCCGAGCGCGACGGCGACCACTACGTCCTCAACGGCGAGAAGCAGTTCATCTCGGGCGCGGGGGCGAGCGACCTCTACCTCTGCATGGTCCGAACCGGCGAATCTGGGCCCCGCGGCATCTCGGCGGTGCTGGTCGAGAAGGGTACGCCCGGCCTCTCCTTCGGCGCCAACGAGCGCAAGATGGGCTGGAACGCCCAGCCGACCCGCGCGGTCCGCTTCGACAACGTGCGGGTGCCGGTTGAGAACCGCATCGGCCAGGAGGGCGACGGTTTCCGCATCGCCATGGCGGGGCTCGACGGCGGGCGGCTCAACATCGCGGCCTGCTCGCTCGGCGGCGCGCAGACCGCGCTGACCAGGGTGCTCACCTATATGGAGGACCGGCGCGCCTTCGGCTCGAAGCTCACCGACTTCCAGGCCCTGCAGTTCCGCCTCGCCGACATGGCGACCGATCTGACGGTCGCCCGCACCTTCCTGCACCACGCCGCCGCAGCCCTCGACGCGGGCGCGCCCGAGGCGACGACGCTCTGCGCCATGGCCAAGCGCCACGTCACCGACGTGGGCTTCCGGGTCGCCGACGACGCGCTCCAGCTCCATGGCGGCTACGGCTACCTCGCCGAGTACGGCATCGAGAAGATCGTGCGGGACCTGCGCGTGCACCGCATCCTTGAGGGCACCAACGAGATCATGCGGCTCATCATCGCCCGCGCACTGATCGGGAGGCGCTGATGGGCGACGTCCTCCTCGAAGGCGCGGGCCGCCTCGGCCGCATCCGCCTGAACCGTCCGCGGGCGTTGAACGCCCTTACGCACGCCATGGTCGGCGAGATCGACAGCGCGCTCGACCGCTTCGCGGCAGATCCCGGCATCGCCGCGGTGCTGCTCACCGGCGAGGGCGAGCGCGGGCTCTGCGCGGGGGGCGACATCCGCTCGCTCTACGAGGGCGATCTCGCCTTCGCGGAGAACTTCTGGCGGGACGAGTACAGGCTCGACGCGCGCATCGCCCAGTTCGAGAAGCCGTTCGTCGCCGTGATGGACGGGCTGACCATGGGCGGCGGCGTCGGCCTCGCGGGCCACGCGCGCCATCGCGTCGTCACCGAGCGCTCCCGGGTCGCGATGCCCGAGACGGGCATCGGCTACCTGCCGGATGTGGGCGCGACCTGGCTGCTGCCCCGCGCGCCCGGCGAGACCGGGACGTATCTCGGGCTCACCGGTGCGCCGATGGACGCGGCCGACGCGATCTACGCTGGCTTTGCCGACGCCATGGTGCCGACGGACGCCCTGCCCCGCCTCGTCGGCGTGCTGCAGGACCTGCCCGAGGAGGCCGATGCGGAGGATGTCGCCGTGGCGATCCGGGCGCTCGCGCGGGATCCCGGACCGGGGGCGCTCGCCCGGAACCGCGCGGTGATCGACCGCTGCTTCGCCTTCGACATGGTGGACGAGATCCTGTCGGCCCTGGACGCGGAGGGCTCGGACTTCGCCGCGGAGACGCGCGCGACGCTGCGCGAGAAATCGCCCGCGAGCCTCGTCCTCACTCTCTGCCTGCTGCGCTGCGGCCGCACCGCGCCGTCCCTGGAAGATTGCCTGGAGCGCGAGTTCCACGCCTCCCTCGCCGTGCTGGCGGAGGGCGATTTTCGCGAGGGCGTGCGGGCCGCCGTGATCGACAAGGACCGGAATCCCCGCTGGAACCCCGCGACGCTGGAGGCGGTCGACCCGGCCCGGATCGCGCGATGGCTGGAGAAACGGGCGGCGCCAGTGTTTCCGCGCCACGGAGCTTGAAGGATCCGCCGCGCCGAAGGTGCGCGGCCGGGAAGCGGTGGGCGACGGCGAGCGGGGACCACCCTGCCGGAGATGTCGTCGAAGACATGGGAGGAGCGCGTGGCGCAGACCATCGGGTTCATCGGGCTCGGCAACATGGGCGGGCCGATGGCGGCCAACCTCGCGGCTGCAGGCCACCGGGTGCAGGGCTTCGATCTCGTGCCGGCCTCGCTGGAGGCGGCGCACGCGGCCGGAATCGCGGTCGTCGGCTCGGCCGCGGACGCCGCGCAGGGGGCGGACGTCGTGGTCACGATGCTGCCGGCCGGGCGGCACGTGATCGAGGTCTGGAGCGGGCTCTGCGAGAGCGTGCCGGCTGGCACCCTGCTGATCGATTCGTCCACCGTCGACGTCGAGAGCGCGCGCCGCGCCCATGCGCTCGCCGAGGCGCGCGGCTGCCTTTCCGTCGACGCCCCGGTCTCGGGGGGGACCGGCGGCGCCAAGGCGGGGACGCTCACCTTCATGGCGGGCGGCGCGGACGCGGCCTTCGCCCGGGCCGAGCCGATCCTCCGGCAGATGGGCAAGGCCGTGTTCCACTGCGGCGCGGCGGGCGCCGGACAGGCCGCCAAGATCTGCAACAACATGATCCTCGGCATCTCGATGATCGGCGTGTGCGAGGCCTTCGCGCTGGGCGAGAAGCTCGGGCTCTCGCGCCAAGCTCTGTTCGACGTGGCTTCCGTCTCCTCGGGCCAGTGCTGGTCGCTCACCACCTACTGCCCGGTGCCCGGGCCCGTGCCGACCTCGCCCGCGAACAACGACTACCGTCCGGGCTTCGCCGCCGCCCTGATGCTGAAGGACCTGCGCCTCGCCCAGGCCGCGGCGGCGACCGCCGGCGCCGCGACACCGCTCGGCGCGGAGGCGGCCCAGCTCTACGCCCTGTTCGACGCGCTCGGGCACGGGGGCGAGGACTTTTCCGGCATCATCCGTATGCTGCGCGGAACCGATGCGGGAGACGCGGGCCGATGACCTACGAGACGATCCTCACCGAGACGCGCGGGCGCGTCCTGCTGATTACGCTGAATCGCCCGAAGGCGCTCAACGCGATCAACCGGCAGCTGACGGGCGAGGTCATCGAGGCGGTGACAGCCGCCGATGCCAATCCCGACATCGGCTGCATCGTGATCACCGGGTCCGAAAAGGCCTTCGCAGCCGGGGCCGACATCAAGGAGATGCAGGCGGCGACCTACGCCGAGATGTACGCGGGCGACCGCTTCGCCGACTGGGAGCGCTTCACGGCGGCGCGTACGCCGATCCTCGCCGCGGTCGCGGGCTACGCGCTCGGCGGAGGCTGCGAACTCGCCATGATGTGCGACTTCATCCTGGCCGCCGACACGGCGCAGTTCGGACAGCCCGAGATCAAGCTCGGCGTGATGCCGGGGATCGGCGGCAGCCAGCGGCTGACCCGCTTCGTCGGCAAGTCGAAGGCCATGGAGATGTGCCTCACGGGGCGGATGATGGACGCCGCCGAGGCCGAGCGCTCGGGGCTGGTCTCCCGCGTGGTACCGGCCGCCGAGCTCATGGGCGAGGCGATGCGGGTCGCCGAGATCGTGGCCTCCATGTCCCTGCCCATCGCCATGATGACCAAGGAAGCGGTCAACCGCGCCTACGAGACCACGCTGACCGAGGGCGTGCGCTTCGAGCGCCGCGTCTTTCACGCGATGTTCGCGACGCAGGACCAGAAGGAGGGCATGGCCGCCTTCGTGGAGAAGCGGCCGGCCCAGTTCACGCACGGCTGATCAGGCATGGACGAGGGGCTGCGAGACGGCCTCACGCGGTAACGACTCCACGACAAGAGACTTTGGGAGATCACGCCGATGCCGAGCTTTCGGGAGGCCCGAGACCTGCTCCTCGCACACCGCACCGACTACGCGGCGGCCTACGCGGACTTCCGGTGGCCGGAATCGGTGCCGTTCAACTGGGCGCTCGACTGGTTCGATGCGGAGCTGGCAGGCAACTTGGAGAGCCGCGCCCGGACGGCTCTGCGCATCGTCGAGCCGGCTGCCAGCACGGACCTCGCGCTGACCTTCGGAGAGATCAGCCGCCGGTCGAGTCAGGTGGCGAACCACCTGCGCCGGCTCGGCCTCCGGCGCGGCGACCACCTGCTGCTGTTGCTCGGCAACGTGCCGGCGCTGTGGGAGACGATGCTCGCCGCGATGAAGCTGGGGGCCGTGATCATCCCCGCCACGACGCTCCTGACGGCGGAGGAACTCGCCGACCGGCTGGAGCGCGGGCGCGCCCGAATGATCGTTGCGGGGCCCGAGCAGGTGGGCCGCTTCGCCGGGCTCGATACGGCGGAGGTCCTGCGCGTCGTCACCGGCCCAGCCACGGAGGGTTGGACGGCCTACGAGGCGGCCTTCACCGAGTCCGAGAGCTTCGCGCCGGACGCCGCCACGCAGGCGGACGACCCGCTGCTGCTCTACTTCACCTCCGGGACGACCGCGAAGCCGAAGCTGGTCCGCCACAGCCACCGCTCCTACCCGGTGGGCGCCCTCTCGACCATGTACTGGCTCGGGCTCCAGCCCGGCGACGTGCATTGCAACGTCTCCTCGCCCGGCTGGGCCAAGCACGCCTGGTCCTCGTTCTTCGCCCCCTGGAACGCGGGCGCGACGATCCTGGTCATCAACCAGGCGCCGTTCAACGCCAGAGTTCTGCTCGACGCCGTCGCGGACCACGGCGCCACGACGCTGTGTGCGCCGCCGACCGTCTGGCGCCTCGTGATCCAGGAGGACCTGACCGCGCGGAAGCTCGCCCTGCGCGAGGTCTGCGCTGCGGGCGAGCCGCTGAACCCCGAGATCATCGAGCGGGTCGGCGAGGCCTGGGGCCTCACGGTGCGAGACGGCTACGGCCAGACCGAGACCACCGCGCTCGTCGCCAACACGCCTGGGCAGCCGGTCCACCCGGGCTCGATGGGTCGCCCGCTGCCGGGCTATCGGGCGCGGGTGCTCGACCTCGACGGCCAGCCCGCGAGCGAGGGCGAGGTCTGCCTCGCGCTCGACGAGCGCCCGGCCGGGCTGATGCAGGGCTACGACGACGGCGCGGGCCGCCTCTCGGGCGCCGAGGGCGCGCTCTACCGCACCGGCGACGTCGCCTTCCTCGATTCGGACGGGCGCTTCACCTTCGTCGGGCGTGCGGACGACGTGTTCAAATCTTCGGGCTACCGGATCAGCCCGTTCGAGCTGGAGAGCGTGCTGATCGAGCATCCGGCGGTCGCCGAGGCCGCGGTGGTGCCCGCCCCCGATCCGATCCGCCACACGATACCGAAGGCCTACGTCACCCTGGTGGGCGCGGCCGAGGGCGGCCGTGAGACCGCGCTCGACGTGTTCCGCTTCACCAACGCCCGCCTCGCGCCGTTCAAGCGCCTGCGCGGTCTCGAATTCGTCGCGGAGCTGCCGAAGACGATCTCCGGCAAGATCCGGCGCGTGCAGCTCCGCCGCCTGGAGCACGAGAGCCGCACCGACGATCCGTTCCGCGGCGAGGCCTTCACGCAGGCGGACTTCCCGGAGCTGCGCCAAGACGAGAGGAAGCCGGAACAGGGATAGGTCCCGGCCCGCGACGGGACGGCACGCGGCACGGTCACAGATGCTTGGCTTCCGCCGCCGCCGTGAAGCCGCAGGCGCGGTAATAGGCCTCCAGGTTCAACACCGGCGGACGCGGCCACGGCGCGAGCGCCGGCGGATCGCCCAAGGCCAGCAGCGCGTCGAGCAGCACCCGCGCGTCCCGCGTCGGCGGGATCAGGTGGCCGCCGCCCTCCGCCCGGATCCGCTCGGCCGGCGCGCCGAGATCGAAGGCGGCGACCGGGTAGCCGGCGGCGCGGATCTCGGAGAGCACGTAGGAGTAGGTTTCCGGCCAGACGCTCGGCAGGAAGACGAGGTCCGGATCCGTCTCGGCCAGCAGGCCGGCCAGCTCCTCCGGCGCGTAGAGGCCCGTGACGGCGGCGTTGCCGAAGCGCAGCAGCCGCGGCGTGTCGATCGTGTGGCCGATCACCGTGAGGAAGAGCGGCGCACGCTGGCGCGCGGCCTGCTCGCAGAGCCGCAGCAGGATCTCGTAGCCTTTGTGCTCGGCGATGGCGCCGACCACCGCGACGTGGAGCGGCGCTCCCGGCGCGCGGGACCGCCGCGGCCGGTTCGGTGCCGCCCCCGGATCGGGCTCGGGATGGGGCACCACCGCGATGCCGGAGAGGTCGAAGCGCCGGGCATAGCGCTCGGCCGTGTCCCGCGAGGGCGCGAGCAGCGCGCTGGCGCCCCGCAGCAGGCGCTCGTTGAACGCGAGGAAGCCCGGCATGTCGGTCTGGATCAGACCGGTCTGGTCTCCGAAATCGTAGTCGAGGTCGCGGTCGACGCAGATCTGACAGACCTGCGGGGGCGGCTCGCCGCAGTAGAAGCGCCGCCCGTCGGTGAGGTTCACCCGCGGGCAGTACCACTGGAAATCGTGCAGCGTCACCGCGTAGGGCCGGCGCCCGTCGAGGAGCCCCGCCAGCACGTCGCCGGTGAGGAACAGGCGGGAATGGACGTGCAGGGCGATCGCCACCCCGCGCGCTTCCAGCCCGGCGAGGACAGCCTCGACGCGGCCGGCCTGCAGGGTCAGGCTCACGCCCGCCCGGTCGACGCTCAGCTCCCAGCGCCGGTCGACCCCATCGGTATCGACGGGGCGCAGCACCGCGACCTCGTGCTCCGGTGCGCGCGGCAGGGCGCAGAGATCGGCGATGAAGCGCTTCGTACCACCGCCGAAGCCGTGGGTGAGGTGGAGCGTCAGGCGCGCGAAGCGGCCGGCGAGAAGCCGCAGCAGCACCGCCTCGCGCAGCGGCTCCAGCGGGTCGGCCCGGGTGAAGGCCTCGAGCTCCGGGACATAGTCCGGGTAGAGCGCCTCCAGCCGGGCATGGTTGACGGCGAGAAGCGCCAGCCGGGCGGCGGGCGTGAAGGAGACCGAGCCCTCGTGCATCACGAAGGTGTCGGTCGCCGCGAGATGGACCCAGCCGAGGTCGCGGGCAGTGAGGCACCACTCGACCTCCTCGCAATAACCCCGGCCCCAGTCGAGGGAGAGCGGGCCGACCTCGTCGAGCGCGGCCCGGTTGAGGTGCATGCAGAAGCCGATTCCGGTTGGAATCTCGACCGGCTCCGCCCCGTGCCCGGCGAAGGCTGCGTCGAGAGCGGCGGCATCAAGACCCAGCGGGTCCGGGTTGCGCTCGGTCGTACTCGGGAAGCTCAGAATCGTCGCGGTGTTCGACATCGGCGTCACCGAGGCGATGCCGGGCCGTACGTGGCAGTGCCGGGCGAGCCGCTCGACCGCGCCGGGCGGCAGGACCGTGTCGGCATTGAGAAGCAGCGCGTCCTCGCCGCGCGCAAGCATCGCGATCCCGCGGTTCACCGTGGCGATGAAGCCGAGATTCTTCGCGTTCCGCGCGATGGTCAGGCCCGGATAGCGCCGGGATTCGAGCTCCGCGAGGTAACGCCCGACGTCCGGATCGGGCGAGGCGTCGTCGATGAGGATCGCCCGCACGCGCCGGGGTGCGAGTTGCGGCAGCAGGGCGCCGAGGCAGAGCTTGAGATCGGCGAGCCCGTCATAGACGGGCACGATCGCGCAGACCGGCGGCGGCTGCACGGTCGGACGAACGACCGCCCCCGGCGCGAAGGCCGGCGCGGAGGCCGCCGCACTGCCGGGCTGAAAGGCGATCGCCGCGTCCGGCGCCCGGCGCTCGACGTCGTGGATCCGCGCCCGCAGGGCGCGGCGGCGCCCGAGGCTGAGGGCGGCGCGCTCCGAGCCGCGTCCGTCCGGCCCGAGCAGCGCGGTGCGCGCCTCCGCCCGATGCGCGGCAACCCGGCCGATGAGGTCGCTGCCGACCCGGCCGACGACCCGGCCGCTGCCCTCGGGACCGGCCACCAGCAGGCTCCCGGGCTCGACCGGCTCCTCGAAGGCGAAGCTCGCCCACGCGCGCCCGAAGGCGGCCCGAAGGTCGGCGCGTGCGTGCGTGGTGGCGCTGGCGCGGGTGATCCCGTCCGTGACGATCCGCAGGGTCGTGGGAGCGTCCTCGGCGGAGCGGTCGAAATACCAGCCGGAGAGGCCTTCCCGGCCCGCCGCCTCGATGTGGAATTTCGGCCGCGCCCGCCAGGGTCCGAGGTCGAGCAGGGTCTCGCCCGCCCGCACGCCGAGCCGGTACTCGGCACCGTCGAGCACGCGCGAGGGCAGCGGCAGACGGAAGCCATTCCAGCCATCCTCCCCGCCGCCCATCAGGAAGCGCCGGAAGCGGTCGAGGACGACGGGCTCGCCGGCCTCGCCGTCGATGACCAGTTGCACGCGCGGAGCGTCGCAGGCGAAGAGCGGCGAGACCCAGCCCTCCAGGCCGTAATCGCGCACACCCTCGATCCGTCCCGCGTAGCGGCCGGGCGCCAGGGTGAAACGCTGCCGCTGGGTCCGGCCGCCGGCCTGCACGCTCAAGGTGCAGGTTCCCGCCCCACGGGCGGGAAGCGGCGCGACGAGGAGCGTCGTACCCATCTCGGAGAAGACCTGCACGCCATCAACCGGATACTCAGGTGCGTCGCCCATCCGCGCGGCAATCCGCACGGCGTCGGGGGACGTGCCGGGTTCGAGCGCGACCGCGACACCACCGTTGAAGGGCGTGAACCACGCGACCGGCCCGGGATGGCGCAGCCAGCGCCGCCCATCCGTGCCCAGTCGCTTCAGCTGTTTCAGAAGATCCAAGGCCGCGCGGCTCCAAAACCTCGGCGTCCCGAGCGGGGCGCGGCTCCTCATAACGGTTCCGATCTGCCGGCGAAACGCCGCGCCTCTCGCGGCGGCCCAGGGCCGGCACCATATCAGCCACGCTCCCCATCTCACTCAGGTCCCCGCGTGCTCAGGATCGCCGTTCTCGCGCTCGTCCTCCTCTACCTCCTGCCTATCGGTGTCTCGGCTCTTCTCTACGCCGCCCGCGCGCGCGGCGACTGGCGCTCGGCCGACCGCTCCAGCGCCGGCCTGCTGCCCGATCCGCGGGCGCATCGCGCGGCCCTGGTACGGGTCTTCTCGGCTCGCACGGTGAGCTGGCGCGGGATTCTGGCGACCCATGCCTGGATCGTGGTGAAGGAGGAGGGCGCCACCGCCTACAGCCGCTTCGACTACACCGCCTGGGGCCGGCCGATCTGGGTCGACCGCTTCGTGCCGGACGGGCGCTGGTTCGGCAGCCTGCCCGAGACCGTGGTCGGCCTCGACGGGCCCGAGGCCGCGGCGGCGATCCCGCGCATCCGCGGGGTGATCGCCGGCTACCGCTACGCCGCGCCCGGCGATTACACGGTCTGGCCGGGCCCGAACTCGAACACCTTCGTGGCCGCCGTGATGGCAGCGGTGCCCGAGGTCGGCGCGAGCCTGCCCGCGACCGCGATCGGCAAGGATTTTCCCTACGACGGCCGCTGGTTCGGTCCGACGCCCTCGGGAACGGGCCTACGGCTCAATCTCGGCGGCTATCTCGGGGTGACGCTCGGCTGGGTCGAGGGGATCGAGCTGAACATCCTCGGCGCGGTCGCCGGGCTCGACCTGCGCCGCCCGGCGCTGAAGCTCCCGGCTCTCGGCCGTCTCGGTTTCTGAACCGATACGGCCGAGAGCCGGGTGCGCCGCCACACCGCGGACGCCTTCCCCTTGCGTCAAGACATCAGGGCGAAACCCGGCCGGCCCTATCACCTGCCGCGTCAGCGAGCGCGGAAGGCTGCCCGATGGTCGTCGCCCACCTGTTCCGAATCCTCAGCGCGGTCCTGTTCGCCGCGGCGCTGGTCATCGCGCCGCTCGCGAACCCGCTCCTCGTCTCGGCCTGCCTGATCCTCGGCGGCACCCTCGCGGCCTGGCGCGGTGCCGCCGATCTCGGTCTCCTAACGGGCGCCCTCGGTCTCGCCCGGTCCGTGGCCGTCCGACACCGGGCCTGAGAAGCTCGCGGAGGCTCCGCGACGCCTCACCCGCCCCGGCGCAGGACCGGGCAGGCCTCGCTGATCGCGGGGCCGAGGATGACGTCGCCCTGGTTAGGGTTGTTCACCGTGAACGGCGCCGTGCCCTGCATGCCCCAGAAGCCCTTGCCCATCTGGGGCCGGAACCAGGGATCTCCGAAATCGATGAAGCAGCGGTCCTGCACCGCCACGTAGGCGAAGCTCGCCTGTGCCACGGGCCCGCCCGCTGCCACGTCCCCGCAATAGGCCGCGAGGCTGATCGTGCCCGGGCGCTCCAGCCGCAGCGGCACCGACCGACCGGGCAGGATCGTCACCGGCGGCCCGCCGTCGCGGCTCGCCACCAGCACGAGGGCCGATCGGTTGTAGACCCGCCGCATGCAGCCGGCCGCAGCGTCGGCGCTCCACGCGCCCGCGAGGATCGCCGCCGCCGCCAGCGCGGCACTCCGTCTCCACTGCATCATGGTTGCCGAGATCCTCACGCGACAGGCCCTCCGGCGGAGGGCGCCTGCCGAGGGTGATAGCGCATCGCGGGCCGCCGCCAAGCCTGCGTGGGATTCCTTCTGCGGCCTGTGGTTGAGTCGGCCAAGGTCACGACCAGGTTCACGACCACGTTCACGATAGCGGTGGACGGTCCTCAGACCGACGCTTGACCGGGTCGACGCCGGCTCCCATCGAGAGAACGAAAGCCGAACCTGTCGCAACGGTCGCGAGTCCAGGATGCCGCCCGAGACGGACCCGATCCCGAAGCCGCGCAAGATCATCCACATCGACATGGACGCCTTCTACGCCTCCGTGGAGCAGCGGGACGACCCGGCCCTGCGCGGGCGGCCCGTCGCGGTCGGCGGCTCGCGCGAGCGCGGCGTCGTGGCGGCGGCGAGCTACGAGGCGCGCGCCTTCGGGGTCCGCTCGGCGATGCCGTCGGTAACCGCGCGGCGGCGCTGCCCGGACCTCGTCTTCGTCAAGCCGCGCTTCGAGGTCTACCGGGCGATCTCCGAGGAGATCCGGGCGATCTTCGCCGAGCATACCGCGATCATCGAGCCGGTCGCCCTCGACGAGGCCTATCTCGACGTGACCGAGAACCTGCAGGGCCTGCCGAGCGCGACCGCCGTTGCGCGGGCGATCCGGGCGGCGATCCTGGAGCGGACCGGCCTCGTCGCCTCGGCGGGCGTCTCCTACAACAAGTTCCTGGCCAAGGTCGCCTCGGACCACCGCAAGCCGGACGCGCTCTTCGTGATCACGCCCGCCATGGGACCGACCTTCGTCGAGACACTCGGCATCGGTCGCTTCCACGGCGTCGGGCCGGTGACCGAGGCGCGGATGCGCGCGCTCGGGATCGAGACGGGCCGCGACCTGCGCGAGCGCCCGCTGGAGGAGCTGAGCGCGCATTTCGGCAGCGCCGCCGCCTACTACCACGCGGTTGCCCGCGGGATGGACGACCGGCCGGTCCGGGCGCACCGCGTCCGCAAATCCATCGGCGCCGAGACCACCTTCGGCGAGGACACCGCCGACCGAACCGTCCTGGCCGACCGTCTGCAGCCGATCATCGACCGGGTCTGGCAGGCGAGCGTCGACAAGGGTGCGCGCGGGCGCACCGTGACCCTGAAGCTGAAGCTCTCGGACTTCACGCTGATGACGCGCGCCCGCTCGGCTACCCTGCCGGTCGCAGATCGTACCGGGCTCGAGCGCGTCGCCCTCGGGCTGCTCGACGAGGCGATGCCCCTGCGCCGCACCGCGCGCCTCGTCGGACTCAGCCTGTCGGGCCTAGAGCGGGGCGATGCGCCGGAACCCGCGCAGCTCGGCCTCGCGATCTGACGCTATACAACCAAAGCTCAGAGGAACGGAGGTTACGCCGACCACAGGATGTGTCATAAAAAATAACGCAGGTGAATTTCTGGCCGCGATACGATTTTTAAGGCTTGTGCGCACGCCTGTTCGAGGGACCGCATGCCTCGGCATTTCCTCAGAAAACTGGACCTGTTCACCCGGCTCTCGGCGGACGATCGTCGGGCGTTGGAGAGTGTCGTCGGCGAGAGGGTGCGTCGCATCGGCGCCCGCGAGGACATCGTCCGCGAGGGTGATGCCGCCAGCCACGTGCACCTGATCGTCGAGGGTTGGGCCTGCCGCTACAAGCAGCTGGAAGACGGCAGGCGCCAGATCGTCGCCTTCTTCATGCCGGGAGATCTCTGCGACACCTTCATCGACGTCCTGCGCGAGATGGACCAAGCCATCGGCACCCTCACCCCGGTGACCTTCGCGGAGATCTCGCGGGACGCCCTCGGCGGAATGGCGGCGCGACACCCGCGGATCCTGCAGGCTCTCTGGTGGGACACGCTGGTCTCGGCCTCGATCCAGCGGGAATGGACGGTCAATCTAGGCCAGCGCTCCGCGACCGAGCGGCTCGGACATCTCCTGTGCGAGCTGTTCATCCGGCTGCAGGGCGTCGGGCTGACGGAGGGCAACCATTGCGTGCTGCCCACGACGCAGGCCGACCTCGCCGACGCGATGGGCCTCTCCACGGTCCACATCAACCGGACGCTCCAGGAGCTGCGCGGCTCGGGCCTGATCGTGCTGAAGGGGCGCAACCTCACGATTCCCGACCTCAGTGCTCTCCAGGCCGCCTCGCTGTTCACCCCGAACTACCTCCATTTCGATCACGTCGGCCGCCATCTCGACGCCGTTGAACCCCTTGCGGTGTAGCCGGTTACGGTCATAGCGGATCGCCAAGCCAGAACGTCTCGACCAGCCGACTCTGAAACCAATGATTGACCGGACCGATCAGGAGGCCGAGAGCGCGAGGCAGGTGGGCCGCCCCGGGGCACCGGGCGATCTGCCGACCCAGGACGAGAACTTCCGGCTCCTCGTGGATACGATCCCGCAGCTCGTCTGGCGCGCGCGGGGACGGGGCAACTGGGTCTGGTCGAGCCGGCAATGGCAGAGCTTCACCGGCCAGAGCGAGGCCGAGGCGCGCGACCGCGGCTGGCTCGCGGCCGTCCACCCGGACGACCGGGCCAGCACCGAGGCCGCCTGGACCAGGGCCGAGGCCGAGGATCGGCTCGCGGTCGAGCACCGGCTGCTCCAGGCGTCCACGGGCGAGTATCGCTGGTTCGAGACCCGCGCCCTGCCGGTCCGCGGCTCCGGCGGAGAGGCGCGAGAGTGGTTCGGCACCGCGACCGACATCCACGACCTGAAGATGGCACAGTCGCTGCAGGCCCACCTGCTCAGCGAGTTGCAGCACCGGGTCCGCAACACCCTGGCCACGGTCCGTGCGATCGCCCGGCGCTCCGCCGAGACGAGCGAGAGCGTCGAGGACTACGCCATGCATCTCGAGGGTCGGCTGAACGCCGTCTCGCGGGTGCAGAGCGCGATCATCCGCAACCCGATCGGCGGTCTCAGCCTGCCGCTCCTGGTGGCCGACGAGCTCTTCGCCTACCACGCCCACGAAGGCGAGGACTTCACGATCGCCGGCCCACCGGTCGTGGTTCCTGCACGCGCCGCGGAGCGCCTAGCCCTTGCGCTGCACGAGCTTGCAACCAATGCGGTCAAGTTCGGCGCGCTGGCGCAGCAGGAGCGGGGCTCGATCGCGATCGCCTGGACGGTGGAAGACCGTGAGAAGGGCCCCGTTCTGATCCTCGACTGGACGGAAGGCGGTCTCAGTCTCGCGGGCGTGGAACCGCGGCGCTCCGGTTTCGGCATGGACGTGCTGCAGCGCATGCTGCCGCACGACCTAAAGGCGGAGGTCGTCGTTGCCTTCTGCTCCGACGGGCTGACCTGCCGCATCGCCCTGCCGCTCGACGCCGCGAAGCGGTCGCCGGCCTGAACGGGATGTGAGGCGGGGGGCGCCGACCGCGCCATCCTTTCGCCTTGCGGGCATGGCCCGAAGGGTCCACTGTCCGCCCGACCTCGCGCCGCCTCCGGGTTCCCGGTCGCGGCGCCCCAGGAGCCGCGACCCTTGTTCATGCTCGACCGACGCGTCCGCCGCACCGTCCCGGTGCTCGCTCTCGCCCTCGCCGCCGGGTTCGCGCCCGCCGTCCAGGCCGCGCAGCCGCGCGAATCCGCGCCCGTCACCGAGTACGAACCCGCCGAATCCCTCGAGGGCAATTTCCTCGCCGCCTACATCGCGGGCGCGGCCCGCGACACCGCGGCGGCGGCCACCTTCTACCGCGAGGCGGTGAAGGCCGATCCGCGCAACGCCGAGCTTCTGGAGCGCGCCTTCATCTCGATGCTGGCCGACGGCGCCCTGCCGGACGCCTTCCGGGCGGCCGAGCGCCTGACGAGCCGGGACGGCGCCAACGGGCTCGCCAACCTCGCGCTCGGCGTGCGCCAGATCAAGGCGAGCCAGTGGTCGGCAGCGCGCCAGAACTTCGCCCGGAGCGGCCGCGGCGCGGCCGCCGACCTCACCGCGACCCTCCTGACCGCCTGGGCCTACGCGGGTGCTGGTGACGGCAAGAAGGCGCTGGAGACGGTCGGGCGCCTGCGCGGCGAGCGCTACTACAACACCTTCCGCGACTACCACGCGGGCCTGATCGCCTCCGTCGTCGGCGACCAGGCAGAGGCCGAGCGCCGCCTGAAGGCCGCCTACGAGGCCGACAAGAACACCCTGCGGGTGGTCGACGCGTATGCCCGCCAGCAGGCCGCCGCTGGCCGCACCGACGTGGCGATTCAGGCCTATACCGAGTTCGAGAGCCTGATGCCGCGCCATCCGATCGTGCGCGACGCCCTCGACAAGCTGAAGGCCGGCAAGCCGCTGGGGCGCCTGATCACGACGGCGCAGGAGGGCGCTGGCGAGGTGCTGTACGGCCTCGGCTCGGCCGGCTCGACGCAAGGGGACGAGCTGCCGGCGGTGATCTATCTCCGCCTCGCGCTCTATCTCGCGCCCGAGCACGGGCTCGCGCGCCTGACGCTCGCCGACATCCTGGACCGGATGAAGCAGCCCGAGAAGGCGAACGAGGCCTACAGCCAGATCCCGGCCTCCTCCCCGCTCAAGCTCAACGCCGACATCCAGGTCGGCCTGAACCTCGAGCAGATGGGTAAGGGCGACGAGGCGTTGGCCCATCTCGACGCCGTGATGAAGGCGCACCCGGACGACATCGACGTGGTGACGGCGCTCGGCAACGTGCAGCGCTCGCGCAAGAAGTACGCCGAGGCCGCCGAGACCTACACCAAGGCGATCAACCTGATCGGCGACCGGCCGGTGCAGAACTACTGGACCACCTTCTACTTCCGCGGCACCGCCTACGAGCGCGCGAAGCAGTGGCCCAAGGCCGAGGCCGACCTGAAGAAGGCGCTGGAGCTGGTGCCGGCGAGCCAGCCCGCGGCCCGCGCCCAGGTGCTGAACTATCTGGGCTATTCCTGGGTGGATCAGAAGATCAACATCGACCAGGCCTTCACGCTCCTCAAGCAGGCGGCGGACGCCAGCCCGCGCGACGGCATGATCGTCGACAGCCTCGGCTGGGCCTACTACCGCCTCGGGCGCTGGGACGACGCCGTGCGCGAGCTTGAGAAGGCGGTCGAGCTGAAGCCGGGCGACCCGACGATCAACGACCATCTGGGCGACGCCTACTGGCGGGCCGGACGCCGCCTCGAGGGCAAATTCCAGTGGCAGCACGCCAAGGATCTGAACCCCGAGCCGGACGATCTTGCCCAGATCAACGAGAAGCTGAAGAACGGCCTGCCGGATATCGAGAAGCCGACCGCCACCGCCGAGAATCCGCCGGCCCCGGTCGCGGCCCCGCACAACCCGGAGAACCCAGAACTGCCGAAGGGTGCGCCCCAGCCGAGCGAGCCGCCCGGCGCGGCCGACAAGAAGACGGGCGGCTAGGCGCTCCCCCTGCTCCGGAAACGTGAGACCGGCGCGCTTGCCCGGACCGGGTCGGGCCCGTAAGGGCTGCCGGTCCCTACCTTCCTCGGAGCGCCCGTGTCCGCCCTCACCACCCGCGCTCCGGCCAAGATCAACCTGACCCTGCACGTGCTCGGCCGCCGAGCCGGGGACGGCTACCACGTGCTGGAGAGCCTCGTGGCCTTCGCGGGCGCGGCGGATCTCTTAAGCCTCGCGCCCGGTCCGAAGCTCGGCCTCGCGGTGAGCGGACCGACTGCCGGCCCAGCCGGGCCCGAGGACGACAACCTCGTACTGCGCGCCGCCCGCCACCTGCGGGACCATGTGCCCGCCCTGCGGGTCGGCTCCTTCCGGCTCGTCAAGCGCCTGCCGGTGGCCGCGGGCATCGGCGGCGGCTCGTCCGACGCCGCCGCCGGCCTGCGGCTCCTCGCCCGGCTCAACGATCTCCCCCTGGATCACCCGGGCGTCGTCGCGGCCGCCCGCGCGACCGGGGCCGACGTGCCGGTCTGCCTGGAGCCGCGGGCGCGGATGATGCGGGGCGCGGGCGAACATGTCGGACCCGCGCTGGGCCTCGCGCCCCTCCCCGCGGTGCTGATCAATCCCGGCGTGCCGGTGCCCACCGCGCCGGTGTTCCGGGCGCTGGGTCTCAAGATCGGCGACGACCTGCCGGGTGCCGCGCATCCGGAGATCGCCCAGGGCCTTGCGGGTCCCGACCTGCTCGCGCGCATCGGCCCGGCCCGCAACGATCTGGAGGCGCCCGCCCTCACGGTGGCGCCGGCCATCGGCGACGCGCTCGCGGCGCTCCGCGCGCAGGGCGGCTGCCGGCTCGCCCGGATGTCGGGTTCGGGCGCGACGGTCTTCGCGATCTTCGCGGACCGCCGCGCGGCCGGACGCGCCGCGCGCACGCTGCGGGCGGCGCGCCCGGGCTGGTGGGTGAGCGCGTCCTACCTGCGCTAGGGGGGCACCGCGCGGGCCAAGCCTTCGAGCGTCGGCTCCGCCGTCCGCCGCTCCACGCCGGGGAACGCAGCCCCGCCCTTTCCCGGACGCCTGGAACGCAGTGGACGGCGATCCGGAAAAAGGGCGGCGGAAAAGCCGGACGCGGATCGAGCGCGTCCGCTCAGTGCGCCCGCGCGATGCAGAAATCGACCGCTTCGAGCAGCGCGTCCTTCGTCCGGCCGGGGGCGAACGGCGCCAGGGCCTCCCGGGCCAGCGCACCGTACTGGCGGGCGCGCTCGACCGTCTCGGCGAGCACGCCGCGCCGGTGCAGGATGGCGCGGGCCTGATCGAGGTCGCCCTCGCCGATCTCGCCGTCCTGCAGGGTCCGGCGCCAGAAGGCGCGCTCCTCCTCGCTGCCGTGCCGGAAGGCCAGCACGATCGGCAGGGTGATCTTGCCCTCGCGGAAATCGTCGCCGACGTTCTTGCCGAGCGCGTCGGAGGTCCCGCCGTAATCGAGGGCGTCGTCGATGAGCTGGAAGGCGATGCCGAGATTCATGCCGTAGGCGCGGCAGGCATCCTGCTCGGCCTGCGGGCGCTCGGCCAGCACCGGCCCGACCTCGCAGGCGGCGGCGAAGAGCTCCGCGGTCTTGCCGCGGATGACGGCGAGATACTCGTCCTCGGTGGTCTCGGTGTTCTTGGCGGCGGTGAGCTGCATCACCTCGCCCTCGGCGATCACCGTGGCGGCGGCCGACAGGATGTCGAGGGCCCTGAGCGAGCCGACCTCGACCATCATGCGGAAGGCTTGGCCGAGCAGGAAGTCGCCGACCAGCACGCTCGCCTCGTTGCCCCACTTGATGCGGGCGGCCACGCGCCCGCGACGCATGTCGCTCTCGTCCACGACATCGTCGTGGAGCAGGGTGGCGGTGTGCATGAACTCGACGCTGGCCGCGAGCTTCACGGCGCCCTCGCCGCCCGCGTAGCCGCAGAGATCCGCGCAGGCGAGGGTGAGAATCGGCCGCAGGCGCTTGCCGCCGGACGAGATGAGGTGACTCGCCACCTCGGGGATCATCGCGACCTCGGATCCCGTGCGCGACAGGATCGTGGTGTTGACGCGCGCCATGCCGTCGGCGACGAGCGCGACGAGATCGTTCAGGCTCGCCTCCGCCTCGGGACGGCCTTTCTCCACGGGAACCACGACACCCAAGGTCCGATGCCTCCAGACCGTCCGGCCGCGACAGGCGGCGTCGCCCCCCTTCGCACGGGGCTCTCGGCGCCGCAACATGCGCCGATGCACGCCATCCGAGAGTCGGGGATATGGCCTCGCGCCGTCGCGGTGCCGCCGCGACCAATGCGCCGGGCCTCCAGAGCGGCCGCCCGGTGAGCGCGGAACCGGACAACCTGTTCGGCGGGCGCCTGCGCCTTTACCAGCCAGCGCGCGGCGCCCACCGCGCCGGCACGGACGCGGTTCTGCTCGCGCGCCTGATCGACCCCGTCGCGGGCGCCCACGTCTGCGATCTCGGCGCCGGCAGCGGCGCAGTCGGCCTTGCCTACGGGCTTGCCGGTGCCCGGGTGACGCTGGTCGAGCGCGAGCCCGAGATGGCCGTCCTGGCGCGCCGGAACGCCGCGCTCAACCGGGTCGAGGCCGCGATCGTCGAGACCGACCTGCTGGCGTCGGCGGCGGCGCGGCGCGCGGCCGGCCTGGAGCCGGAGAGCCAGGATATCGTCGTCACCAACCCGCCCTTCTTCGAGGATGGGAAGAGCCCTGCGCACCGGCCCTCGCCCAATGCCCTGCGGGCGGCGGCCCACAGCTTCGGGGCCGGCGACCTCGACGCCTGGATCCGCACCTGCGCCTGGCTCCTGCGGCCGGGCGGGCAGCTCGGCTTGATCCATCGGGCCGACGCACTGCCGGCCTGTCTCAGAGCTCTCGACCGCCGCTTCGGCAGCGTGACCGCTCGCCCGGTCCACGCCCGGCCCGGCCGGCCCGCGATCCGAGTTCTGATCCGGGCCCGTAAGGGAAGTCGCGCGCCCTTCGGCCTGTTGCCGCCGCTGGTCCTGCAGGAGGCGGACGGTACATCGACACCGGAGTCGTCGGCGCTTCATCGAGGAGAACCATGGCCGGCCGATCCGGCTTGAACCCTGCGCGATCGATGTTGCGTGATACCGATCTTCGGCTTTACGACGCGCACGGTTTTCGTAACTGCGCTTCTCATCTGTCATGTGCCATGATCGCGCGATCGCCACCCGCCGACAAAGGCACTTATTCAGTATGCCACGATATTTCTTCGACACCTTTGACGGCACGGTCATCCACGACGACGAGGGCCGGGTCCTGCCGGATCTCACCAGCGCGCGGCTCGAGGCTCGTCATCTCTTGCGGGACCTCCTTCTGGATGCGGCGCCAGGATGCGACGAGAGTCGGTTCCGCGCCGACATTCGCGACGAGACCGGGCGGGTCGTCGTCACGGCGACTCTTGTTCTGGCCTACGCGAGCGTCTGACGAAGCGGGCGGCGTTTCGCCCCGGCCGGCAGCCGAAGCCTTGCCCTGGCGGCGGTACGGCCCACCTGCTCGAAGCCGACCTCATCCGAGCCCCAGCCCCGATCGATGCCCTTCAAGATCCCGGCGTTCCTGCACCCCGTCCTTCCCGCCCGGTTCCGGACGCGGCCCAAGCGGGTCGCGGTGGTGCGCCTGAGCGGTGTGATCGGCGCGGTCTCGCCGATCCGGCGGGGCCTCTCGATCGCGGCCGTGGCGGGGAGCCTCGAACAGGCCTTCGGCCTCAAGGGGGTGGCGGCTGTCGCGATCGTCGTGAACTCACCGGGCGGCTCACCGGCGCAGTCCCATCTCATCCACCGGCGCATCCGGGCGCTCGCCGAGGAGAAGCGGGTGCCGGTTCTCGCCTTCGTGGAGGATGCGGCGGCGTCCGGCGGCTACATGATCGCCTGCGCGGCCGACGAGATCGTGGCCGACCCGGCCTCCGTGGTCGGCTCCATCGGCGTGGTCTCGGCGGGCTTCGGCTTCGACAAGCTCATCGCGCGTATCGGCGTCGAGCGGCGGGTGCACACGCAGGGCGAGGCCAAGGCGATGCTCGACCCGTTCCGGCCCGAGGATCCGGCGGACGTGGCCCGGCTGAAAGCGCTCCAGGCCGACGTGCAGGCGGTGTTCACCGAGCTCGTCCGGTCGCGGCGGCCGAGCCTGAAGTCCGACGAGAACCTGTTCACCGGCGCGGTCTGGACGGGACGCAGCGCGCTGGGCCTCGGCCTGGTGGACGGCCTGGGCGACATCCGCTCGACCCTGCGCGCCCGCTTCGGCGGCGACGTGCAGATCCGCCTGATCGCGGAGGCCCGCGGATCCTTCATCGCCCGGCTGCTGCGCCGGGCCGCGCCGGGCGGCACAGGCCTCGCTGACGAGGCGCTCGGCGCGATCGAGGAACGGGCCGCCTGGGCCCGATTCGGCCTGTAAGTCGCGAGATCACGAAAGGTCCGACACCCTTCGAGATCTCGGGACGAAGCCCCCAAGGGCGGTCAGCGCGTGATGCAGGCCGCGTTCGGCGTGCCGTAGCCGCTGTAGACCACCCGGACCTTGCGGTTGCACGTCTCGGGGGCCGGCGCCACGGCCGCGACCTCGACCGGCATTGTGGCCACCGGCAGCGCCACGGCGGTGGCTTCCCCAGAGGTGGCGAGGGCCTTGGTGCCGGACATCACCAGCGGGGTCGCGACCAGGGAGGCGGCGAAGAGAGCGGCGACGAGGGTGAGGTCCTTGCGCATGACTGTGTTTCCAAGGTGTCAGGCGGCTTTCCGGGGCGCCCGTCCCATCATGCCAAGTAAACGTGGCCGTGGGCTTGGCAGTTCCACGCACATCGCACCATGCGCCACATTTCAGCCACGCTTCGGTGTGGGCCCGCACGCCCGGCCCGGCGCTGCGCGCCGGGCCGGGCTCGCTTGACACCCTGCCGCACGGGCCTAAACGCTGCCCGCCCCTCCCCGCCGCGATGCAGCATGATGTCAGACGCCGATCTCGCGCCCACCCGCTCGTTCCAGGGCCTGATCCTGACGCTCCAGCGCTTCTGGGCGGCCAAGGGCTGCGTCATCCTGCAGCCCTACGACATGGAGGTGGGTGCGGGCACCTTCCACCCGGCGACGACGCTGCGGGCGCTCGGGCCGAAGCCCTGGAAGGCCGCCTACGTGCAGCCCTCGCGCCGCCCGAAGGACGGGCGCTACGGTGAGAACCCGAACCGGCTGCAGCACTATTACCAGTTCCAGGTCATCCTTAAGCCGAACCCGCCGAACCTGCAGGAGCTCTACCTCGAATCGCTCGCCGCGATCGGCGTGGACCTGAAGCTCCACGACATCCGCTTCGTCGAGGACGACTGGGAGAGCCCGACGCTCGGCGCCTGGGGCCTCGGCTGGGAGTGCTGGTGCGACGGCATGGAGGTGAGCCAGTTCACCTACTTTCAGCAGGTGGCGGGCTTCGAGTGCGCGCCGGTCGCGGGTGAGCTGACCTACGGCCTCGAGCGGCTCGCGATGTACGTTCAGGGCGTCGAGAACGTCTACGACCTGAACTTCAACGGGGGCGAGGGCGCCGACAAGGTCACGTACGGCGACGTCTTCCTCCAGGCCGAGCAGGAATACTCGCGCCACAATTTCGAGGCGACGGATTCGGCGATGCTGTTCCGCCAGTTCACCGACGCCGAGAAGGCCTGCCGGGCCTACCTGGCGGCCGGTGAGCCGGAGCAGGAGGGCGCGCGCCACCGCATCGTGCAGCCGGCCTACGACCAGTGCATCAAGGCCAGCCACGTCTTCAACCTGCTCGACGCCCGCGGCGTCATCTCGGTGACCGAGCGGCAGAGTTACATCCTGCGGGTGCGCGAGCTCGCCAAGGCCTGCGGCGCGGCCTGGCTCCGGACCGAGGCCGGCGGCCACGCCGCCGCCTGACCGCCCCCCGATACGAAATCCCGCGCCGCCGGACCGATCCCATGCCCGACCTGCTCCTCGAACTCCGCTCGGAAGAGATTCCCGCCCGCATGCAGCGGCGGGCCGCCGAGGATCTCAAGAAGCTCGTCACCGACGCGCTGGTGGAGCGCGGCTTCCTGTACGAGGGCGCCAAGGCCTTCGCGACGCCCCGCAGGCTGGCGCTGCACGTCGCCGGCCTGCCGCCCCGCGGCGAGGCGGTGCGCGAGGAGCGCCGGGGCCCGCGCGTCGGCGCGCCGGACGCCGCCGTGCAGGGTTTTTTGAAAAGCGCCGGCCTCGATACGATCGATCAGGCCAGGACCGTCACCGACCCGAAGAAGGGCGAGTTCTACCTCGCGGTGATCGAGCGGGAGGGCCGCGAGACGCTCGACGTGCTCGCCGAGATCCTGCCGCAGATCATCCGGACCTTCCCCTGGCCGAAATCGATGCGCTGGGGCGCGGCCTCCGCGCAGCCCGGTAGCTTGCGCTGGGTGCGCCCGCTGCAATCGATCGTCGCGACCTTCGGGCCCGAGACCGAATCGACCGAGGTGGTGCCGTTCGCGGTAGACGGGATCGCGGCCGGCACCGTCACCTACGGCCACCGCTTCCTGGCGCCCGCGGCGATCGAGGTGCGCCGCTTCGACGACTACGTGCAGGCGCTGGAGCGCGCCAAGGTCGTTCTCGACGCAGACCGGCGCAAGGACATCATCCTGCACGACGCCCGCGACCTCGCCTTCGCGCAGGGGCTCGACCTCGTGGAGGACGAGGGCCTGCTGGAGGAGGTCGCCGGCCTCGTCGAGTGGCCCGTGACGCTGATGGGCCGCTTCGAGGAGAGCTTCCTCGACATCCCCGCGGAGGCGATCCGCGCCACGATCCGGGCGAACCAGAAGTGCTTCGTGCTGCGGAGAGCCGGCAGCGAGGATCTGGCGCCGGCCTTCATCCTGGTCTCGAACCTGGAGGCCAGCGACGGCGGTCAGGCTATCACCGCCGGCAACGAGCGCGTGGTGCGGGCGCGCCTCTCGGACGCGAAGTTCTTCTGGGAGACCGACAAGGCGGTGAAGCTCGAGGACCGGCTGCCGAAGCTGGATTCGATCGTCTTCCACGAGAAGCTCGGGACGCAGGGCCAGCGGGTCCGGCGGATCGAGGCGCTCGCCGGAGATCTCGCCGAAGCCGTGGAAGCGGACTTCACGCTCGTGTGCCGCGCGGCACGCCTCGCCAAAGCCGATCTGGTCACTGAGATGGTGGGAGAATTTCCCGAGCTGCAGGGCTTGATGGGCTCGAAATATGCGGCACTCCAGGGCGAGGATCCGCGTGTCTGCGCGGCCATCGGCGATCACTACAAGCCTCTCGGGCCGTCCGACCGGGTGCCGACGGATCCGGTGGCGATCACAGTCGCGATCGCCGACAAACTGATCTCGCTCGCCGGTTTCTGGTCGATCGACGAGAAGCCGACCGGGAGCAAGGATCCTTACGGCCTGCGCCGGGCAGCGCTCGGGGTGATCCGGCTCATCCTCGAGAACGAGATCCGCCTGCCGCTCGGCGAATTGGCCCTCGCGGACGCCTTCGATTTGCAACCGGGCCCACCGAGAGTGTTGCAGATCGACTTGCCGGGAACGATCGAGGAGCTTGAAGCGCACTTCAAGGATGTGCCGCCCGATCTCGACCTTATGGCTGATCCGCGCGTTGACGACCTGCTCTCCTTCTTCGCCGACCGCCTCAAGGTCTACCTCCGCGATCAGGGCGCGGGCCACGACCTGATCGACGCCGTCTTCGCCCTGCCCGGCCAGGACGACCTGCTGATGGTGGTCCGCCGCGTCGAGGCGCTGGGCAAGTTCCTCGACACCGAGGACGGGCGGAACCTGCTCGCCGGCTACAAGCGCGCGGCCAACATCCTGCGCATCGAGGAGAAGAAGGACGGCCGCGCCTACGAGGCCGAGCCGGATGCCGGGCTGATCGCCTCCGCGGGCCAGCCGGAGGAGCGGGCGCTTCACGAGGCGCTGGGCATCGCCCGGGCCGAGGCCTCCTCGGCGGTCGGGGCGGAAGATTTCGAGGGCGCGATGCGGGCGCTCTCGCGGCTGCGCGCGCCGGTTGATGCCTTCTTCGACAAGGTCACGGTGAATGCCGAGGATGCGGGCCTACGCGCCAACCGCCTCGCGCTCCTCAACGCGCTGCGCGCCGCGACGCGGGAAGTGGCGGACTTCTCGCGCATCGAGGGTTGAGGGAGGCGCTTTCCGCGTTTCCGGGTCATCGCGCCCGGCCCCGCATTCTCCCTCCCCCGCAGAGGGGGAAGGGAGAGCGCGGGGGGTGGCGGGACGCGTTGGATGAATACCCCCAGGCGGATGTGGAACCCGCTACTCCCTACTTGCACTCCTCCCGCGCGCGCTTCATCGCGTCGGCGAAGCCCGCCAGCGCGTACTCGTCGCTGGTCGGGTTTCCGCGCATCGAAGTGGTGCGGACCGTGAGCTTCGGGATGCGGCCGCTCATCTCGGCGACGACGCGGGTCTCTTCGGCCGGGTTCTGCAGCCAGGCATTGTTGTCCTTGGTCACCAGACCGTAGCGGGCGGTGCCGATGTTCAGGGACGGGTCGCTCGGCGCGGCCGCCGCACCGGGCTTTCCCTGCGCGGCCGCGGGCTTGGCCGGGAAGCCCAGCATCACCGCGACCTCGTTCTGGATGTTCTCGGCCTTGCGAACTGTCACGAACAGGTAAGCGGTGTCGCGCTTGAGTGTGTTCGGCGAGCGAGCCTGCGGCTGGGCGATGGCGTAGCACACGCGGGCCTTGCCCTGCCCGTTGGTGAAGACGTTCCAGTCGCCGATCACCGCGACCGGCACCGCCTGCTGCATGCCGGGCGGCGTCGCGGGCTTCTTCTCGCGCCCGCGCCGGCCCCGACGCGGTGCGGCCTCTTCGGCCTCCTGCGCGTGCACCGTCCGAATGCCTGCCACATCGCTTAGCGGCGCCGGCAGCGGCGCGAGAAGAGCGAGAGCTCCGACCGGGAGCAGGCAGAGGGCACGGCGCATCGGCACATCCTGAACAGCATCGTCCGGCACCGCGGCTCCCGCCGGGCGCAGGGTTTAGTGACGCTTGCGCTTCAGGACGGCAAGGGGGCCGGGCGAAGGTCCCGCCCTCCCCGCCTCAGACCGCGTGGATTTCGGCGGCGTTGGCGGCCGCCATTGCGGCGACCGGCAGCGCGGGCTCGGAGACCGCGATGGTCACCGCCGGTTCGACCACGTTCACGGTCGCGGTTCGCGGCTGCGGGTCGTTATAGGGGGTGTTGTAGCCCTTGCGCACGGCGGCCCAGTAGGCGTCGCGCGCGAGTCCGGAACCGACGAGGGCCGCGTCGATCATCGCGGTCGCGAACGCCGCCATCTCGGGCGCCTCATCCGGCTTGATCCAGCTCTCGACGGTCATTGCGATCTCCGATCCACACGGCCGAGCTTCTAACAGAACGGACTTAGCTGAACGGTGAACGCGGTCGCGCCGCGAAAGTTGCGGCGCACAACGCAGGCGTGCAACTTACGCGGGTTTGACCGCCTCATCGCCGAGACGCGCGATCCAGGCCTCGGCCTGGCGGCGGACGTTCTCGGGCGCGGTGCCGCCGTAGCTGGTGCGGCTCGCGACCGAGTTCTCCACCCCGAGCACCGCGTAGACGGCGTCGGTGATGCGGGGCTCGGCCTCCTGCATCTCGGTGAGCGACAGCTCCTCCAGCCCGACGCCCTTGGCGGAGGCCGCGCCGACGAGGCGGCCGGTGACGTGGTGAGCCTGCCGGAAGGGCAGCCCCAGCTCGCGCACCAGCCAATCGGCGAGGTCGGTCGCGGTGCTGTAGCCGGAGCCCGCGGCCTTGCTCAGAACATCGGCCACGGGTTCGAGGTCGCGCACCATGCCGGTCATCGCGGCGAGGCACAGCGAGAGGGCCTGGAGCGCGTCGAAGGTGCCTTCCTTGTCCTCCTGCATGTCCTTCGAGTAGGCGAGCGGCAGGCCCTTCATCACGATGAGCAGCCCGGTGAGCGCGCCGACGATGCGGCCGGCCTTCGCGCGCACCAGCTCGGCGGCGTCCGGGTTGCGCTTCTGCGGCATGATCGACGAGCCGGTGGTGAAGCCGTCCGAGAGCCGCACGAAGCCGAACTGCGCCGAGGTCCAGATCACGAGCTCCTCGGCGAAGCGCGAGAGATGCACCGCGCAGATCGAGGCGGCGCCGAGCGCTTCGAGCGCGAAGTCGCGGTCGGCCACCGAGTCGAGCGAGTTCGCGGTCGGGCGGTCGAAGCCGAGCGCCGCGGCGGTGGCGTGCCGGTCGATCGGGAACGAGGTGCCGGCAAGCGCCGCGGCGCCGAGCGGGCACTCGTTCAGGCGGGTGCGCGCGTCCCGGAAGCGGCCGCGGTCGCGGGCCAGCATCTCGACATAGGCGAGGCAGTGATGCCCGAACGTGACGGGCTGGGCCGATTGCAGGTGGGTGAAGCCCGGCATCACGGTGCCGGCGTGCTGGAGCGCCTTGTCAGCCAGCGCCCGCTGCAACTCGGCGGCCTGGGCATCCAGCGAATCGAGCGTGTCGCGCACCCAGAGCTTCATGTCGGTGGCGACCTGGTCGTTGCGCGAGCGCGCGGTGTGCAGCCGCCCCGCGGCGGGGCCGACGATCTCGGTCAGCCGGCTCTCCACGGACATGTGGATGTCCTCGAGCTCCCGGCGGAACACGAAGCTGCCGGCCTCGATCTCGGCCTGCACGGACTTGAGCCCGGCCTGAATCGCCGCCACATCGTCGGCGGGCAGGATGCCGGCCTCGCCGAGCATCGCCACATGCGCCAGCGAGCCGCGGATGTCCTGGGGCGCGAGGCGCTTGTCGAACCCGATCGAGGCGTTGATCTCCTCCATGATCTCGGCCGGGCCGCTCGCGAAGCGGCCGCCCCACATCCGGTTGCTCATGCTCTCAACGTCCCTTCCGCGCTCACTTCAGGACAGGCAAGGCTGATGCCCAGACCTATCGTGCGCCTCGTCATCGGCGCCGGCCTCGTCACGGCCCTCGTCGCTGGGCTTGCCCTATACGGGACCGGCTCCATCACCGGCAACGGGGCCGGCCCCTGCGCGTCGTCCACGCCGAGCCTCGCCCGCGTGGCGGCGGCTTCCCGCGGCGAGGTCGCGGCGATGCAGGCCCCCGACAGTTCCCGCCCCGCGCCGGACCTCACGTTTCGGGGACCGGACGGAGCCGAGATGCGCCTCGCGGACCTGCGCGGCAAGCTGCTCCTCGTGAATCTGTGGGCGACGTGGTGCGCCCCCTGCAAGGCCGAGATGCCGGCGCTCGACCGGCTCCAGGCCGCGCTCGGCGGGCCGGATTTCGCCGTGGTGGCGATCAACCTCGACACTCGCAACACGGATAAGCCGCCGGTGTGGATGCGGGAGAATGGTATCGCGCAGCTCGCCTACTACGCCGATCCCGGCGGGCGGGTGCTGCCGGCGGTGCAGCGCGACACCGGCTCCACGGGCCTGCCAACCACGCTGCTGGTCGACGGCGCCGGCTGCACGATCGGCGTGATGAAGGGCCCGGCCGAGTGGTCGGGTGCGGACGCGCGCAAGCTCATCGAGGCCGCGCTGGGGCGGGGCTGATGGGTTCGGCGGCCGCGCCATGCCCCCTCTCCCATAGGGAGAGGGGGCATGGCGCCTCATCTGCCCTCGGGCTCCGTGACCGATGTCATCAGCCGACTAATCCCGTTCCGCCAGCCGGTCGATCAGACCCTGCATGCCCTGAGGCACCGGGGCGTTCTCCCGGGCATAGAGCGCGCGCAGCTGACGGCCGATCTCGCCGAGGCTGAGCGAGCCCTTCACGATCACCCGGTCGGCCTGCGCCTCCAGGCTGGCCTTCTCGGTGTCGGTAATCTCCTTGGCGGTGAGCACCACCACCGGGATGTCGCCGTCCGGCCGGGAGCGCAGCGCCCGCAGGAAGGCGAAACCGTCCATCTCCGGCATCATCAGGTCGAGCAGGATCAGGTTCGGGCGCTCCGCGTCGATTCGGCCGAGCGCGGCGCGGCCGTTCTCCGCCTCGTCCACCGCCCAGCCGTCGCGCTGGAGCGTGCGGCGCAGGCGGTCGCGGGCGTCCGTATCATCGTCCACCACCAGCACGCGGGCCTCGTGCCCCTCCGGGCGGTAGCGCTCCATCAGACCCTTCATCCGCTCCCAGTCGATCGGCTTGACGAAGTAGTCCGTCGCGCCGAGTGCTTGGCCCAGGCCCTGCTCGGCCACCACCGAGGTCATGATCACCGGGATGGCGGCGAGATCCGGATCGCTGCGCACGGCGTGGAGCACCGCCCAGCCGTCCATGCGCGGCATCTCGACGTCGAGCAGGATCGCGCGCGGCTTCAGGGCACGGGCGAGCGTCAGCCCGGCCCGGCCGTCGTTGGCGGTGCGGACGTGGAAGCCCTCGCGCTCCAGGAAGCGGCCGAGCAGCTCCCGGGCGGCCGGGTCGTCGTCGACCAGCAGGACGACGTCGTGCTCCTCGGGCGCGCCCGCGGGCTCGGCCTCCGACGGCTCTTCCAGCGCGGCGGCATCCTCGGGCGCGAGCGTCGCGGGCAACCGGACCGTGAAGGTGGATCCCGTCCCCGGCTCGCTCTCAACCGCCACGTCGCCGCCCATCGTCCGGCAGAAGGCCCGGGTGATCGAGAGCCCGAGCCCCGTGCCGCCGAACTGGCGCGTGGTCGATTCGTCGGCCTGGGAGAAGCGCTCGAACAGCCGCCCGACCTGCTCGGCGCTCATGCCGATGCCGGTGTCGGAGACCGCGAAGGAGAGCCAGTCGGCCTCCGCCTCCCGGTGCCGACGGACGGTCAGCGTGATCGCGCCCTCCTCCGTGAACTTCGCGGCGTTGCCGATGAGGTTCACGAGGCACTGACGGATCTTGGTCTGGTCCTGATGCATCGTGCCGAGATCCGGCTCCAGATCGAGCGCGAAGCGGTTGCGCTTCTTCTCGACGAGCGCCCCGATGGCGTCGGCGACGTCCGAGATCAGGCCTTCCACCGCGAAGGTCTCGGCCGAGGCGGTCATGCGGCCGGCCTCGATCTTCGAGATGTCGAGCACGTCGTTGATCAGGCTCAGGAGGTGACGGGCGTTCGCCTCGATCTTGCGCAGGTCCGGCAGCAACTCGGACTGGCCGACATCCTCCAGCTCCTCCGCCAGCATCTCCGAGTAGCCGATCACTGCCGAGAGCGGCGTGCGCAGCTCGTGGCTCATGTTGGCGATGAACTGGCTCTTGGCCCGGTTGGCGGCCTCGGCCGATTGGCGGGCGCGCTCGATCTCGGCCTCGGCCTCCTTGCGGTCGGTGATGTCGACATTGGTGCCGACCCACTCGCGGATCGTGCCCTCCTCGTCGAACACGGGGACGCCGCGCACCTCCATGTGGCGCCATTGGCCGTCGTGGCGGCGCAGGCGATACTCGACCTCGTAGGGTTTGCGCTGCTCGACCGAGCGCGCCCAGGTGTCGGCGGCGTGCGCCCGGTCGTCCGGGTGGACGGCGTCGACCCAGCCCCAGCCCTGGTAGGCCGACTCGCTCTGGCCCGTATAGGCGCTCCAGCGCGGTTGCGGCGGCATCAGCTCCCCGCTGGCGTTGGTGTTCCAGACGACTGCAGCGGAGGCGTCGACCAGCGCCCGGAAGCGCTCCTCGGAGTGGCGCAGGCGCTGCTCCGTGGCGCGGCGGCGCGAGATGTCGGTGTTGGTGCCGTACCAGCGCTGCACCTGCCCATCGGGCCCGCGCAGCGGCATCGCCTGGGACAGGAACCAGCGGTATTCGCCGTCCGCGCCCCGCAGCGGGAAGGTGTCCTCCCAGGACTCGCCGGCTTCGATCGCGGCCCGGTAGCGGTCGGTGACGCGCGCGATGTGATCGGGGTGGTGGACGCTGCGCCAGCCCCAGCCCTGCATCTCGGCCGCCGTCGTGCCGGTGTAGTCGTACCAGCGCCGGTTGTACCAGATGATCGCGCCGTCGGCCTCGGCCATCCAGGCGAGCTGCGGCAGGGTCTCGGCGAGATTGCGGTAATCCGCCTCGCCGATGCCGCTCTGGCCAGTGCCCGATCCTGCCGTGCCGCCGATCGACTCGTCGGCTCGGCCGCCACCTTGGCCGCCACCCTGGCGCTCACTCATTCGGGGATCCGCACGCTGAAGCAACGTCCTCCATATAGGGCGTCGGCCGGCGGGGACGCATCGGAATCGCGGCTCAGGGCGCGCGGGCGGCGCGGCCCGTGCGGAACGCGTCGAGCGCGTAGAGGGCGAGCGCCAGCCAGATCAGCGCCAGCATCACGATCCGCTGCGGCTCGACATGCTCGCCGAAGACCAGGACGCTGAGGACCAGCAGGCAGGTCGGCGCGATGTACTGCATCAGGCCGAGCGTCGCGAGGCGCAGGCGCTCGGCCGCGGCCGCGAACCAGATCAGCGGAAGGGCCGTGGTCACGCCCGTGAGGAGGAGCAGGACCAGGCCGCACGTCTCCGGCGGCAGGAACGGCTCGGGCGCCTGCCAGAGCCAGACCGCGCAGAAGGGTGCGAGGATCAGCGTCTCGGCGAGCAACCCGAGCGTCGGATCGACGCCCACCACCTTCCGGATCAGGCCGTAGAGCGCGAAGGTGACCGCGAGCGAGAGCGAGACCAGCGGCAGGTCGCCGGCCCACACGACCGCGACGCCGACGCCGCTCGCCGCGAGGGCGACCGCCACGAGTTGGAGCGGCCGCAGCCGCTCCCCCAGGACCAGCCGGCCGAGTCCGACGCTGACCAAGGGATTGATGTAGTAGCCGAGGCTTGCGTCGAGGAGATGGCCCGCCTTCACGGTCTGGAGGTAGAGCAGCCAGTTCACCGCGATCAGCAGGGCCGAGGCGACGAGCAGAGCGTGGCGCGGGCGAAGGGGGAACGGGTTGCGCAACCGGGCGCGCCAGACGAGCACCAGGGCGCCGACGAACAGGCCCGACCAGATGATGCGCTCGGCCAGGATGTAGGCCGGCGTGAAGCCATCGAGCAGCCGGAAATGCACCGGAACGACGAGGCCCCAGCTCAGATAGGCCGCGAGCGCGTAGAGGAAGCCCAAGGCACCTGCCCCCCGCCCGTCACAACCGGCGGGCGAGCGCCTCATAGACCTCGTAGCGCGGCGCCGTCAGGTGTGCGGGCGCACGCGGACGCCACTAGCGCCGGCCGGCGGGTAGGATCGGGTCGCCGCGCATCAGGGCATTCAGGCGCTCGGTGTCGAAACCGCTCGGCACCTTCGGGGCCGCCACCTTCTGGGGGGCGACCGGCGCCGCCGGCCTCGGCACGGCGATGGAGCCGGTGGCCGAGGGTTCGGGAACCGTGGCGCGCGTCACGGGCGGCGGCGCCAAGTGGTTGAGACGGTCGGCGCTGACGAAGCCGACGATCAGGGTGCTGAGACCGACGACGCAGCCGCCGGTGAGGAGACGCAGGGTACGCACGCGACAAATCCGATCACACCGGACGAGGCACCAGACCTACCCCGAGGCCGTTAACGAAGCGGAACCTGTAATCGGACGGAGGAGTCTTTCCATGGACGTCAAGGCCACCGCGAGCGACAGCGCCTTCATTCAGGGCCGCAACGCCCGCCTCTACGGCAAGCCGCGCAGCGAGTGCCCGTACACGGAGGGCACGGAGGAGCACGCTGCCTGGATGCAGGCCTACGAGGAAGCCACCGACAGCGAGGCGAACGGCTGAGGCCGCCGGGCCGGCCCGCGAACGGCCGGCCCGGCTCGCCCCCGGCTTGACCTTGGCCCGGCGCCCGGGCTTCGTGCGGCCCGAGATCGACACGAACCCGAGCGTACCCGTTGAGGAAGAACCCGAACCACGGCCCGGCCACCCGCCTCGTTCATGCGGGCCGCGACCCATCCCAGCAGCACGGCTTCGTCAACACGCCGATCTATCGCGGCTCGACGGTGCTCTACCCGACCTATGACGCGATCAAGCATCGGCGCGGGCGCTACAATTACGGCACCTCGGCGACACCGACGATGGACGCGCTTACCGAGGCCTGGACGGAGCTCGCGGGCGCCGCCGGCACGGTGGTGACACCCTCCGGCCTCGCGGCGCTGACCGTTGCGCTGATGGCCGCGGTCTCGGCGGGCGACCACCTGCTGGTGACCGATTCGGCCTACCGGCCGACCCGGCAGTTCTGCGACGGCGTGCTCGCCCGCTTCGGTGTCGAGACGACCTATTACGACCCGACGGTGGGGGCCGGTATCGCGGAGCTTATGCGGGAGAACACGCGCGCCGTACTGGTCGAGGCGCCGGGCTCGCAGAGCTTCGAGATGCAGGACGTGCCGGCGATCGCCGAGGTGGTCCATGGCCGCGGCGGCACCGTCATCATGGACAACACCTGGGCGACGCCGCTGCTCTTCCCGCCGCACGAGCGCGGCGTCGACATCGCGGTCGAGGCCGGCACCAAGTATCTCAGCGGCGGCTCGGACCTCCTGATCGGCCTGACCTCCGCCAACGCCAAGCACTTCCCGGCGGTGCGGCGCACGTTCGACCACTTCGCCATGTGCGCCGGGGCGGAGGACATCTTCCTGGCGCTCCGCGGCATGCGCACCATGAACCTCCGGCTGCGGGAGCACGGCCGCGCCGGGCTCGAGATGGCGCGGTGGCTCCAGGGCCGTCCCGAGGTGCTGCGGGTGCTTCACCCGGCGCTGCCGGACGATCCCGGCCACGCGATCTGGAAGCGCGACTTCTCGGGCGCGTCCGGTCTGTTCGGCGTGATCCTGAAGCCCTGCCCCGAGGCGGCGCTCGCCGCGATGCTCGACGGGCTGGAGCTGTTCGGGATGGGCTTCTCCTGGGGCGGCTTCGAGAGCCTCGTCATCCCGTTCGACTGCGCGCCCTACCGCACGGCGACCTCCTGGGCGCCGGGTGGCTGGGGCCTTCGCTTCCACATCGGCCTGGAGGACACGGCCGACCTGAAGGCCGACCTGGACGCGGGCTTCACACGGCTGAAGGCAGCGAGTTAGGCCGCTCCCTCCTCACTCCGGCAGCGTGAACACCGTGAGCTGCCCGCCGGGCGCGGTCGACTGCGACAGGGCGGCATAGACGCCGACCGCGCCCGACCCGTCGGCGGGGTCGGTGAGCCCCGCCGCGAGGCCGATCCCGGCCCAGCCGCCGATTCCTAAGAGCACCGCGACGTATTGCCGGCCGCCATGCATGTAGGCGGTGACGTTGCCGACGATCCCGGACGGCGTCTTCAAGCGGTAGAGTTCGCGCCCGTTGCGGGCATCGACCGCCTTCAGGTAGCCTTCCAGCGTGCCGTAGAAGACGTGGTTCAGCGCCGGGTCGTATGAGTACCAGACCCAGGCGCAACCGCCGCCGATCGGCCACTGGTCTCCCTCCCGGGACGTCAGCGACGAATCGCGGCCGACCGGTTGGCCGAGCTCGGTGGTCCTGGCGGGATCGACAAGGATGTCGTCGTCAGGGCCCATCGAGTAGGCGTGCCAGAGCCGGCGCCCCGTCGCCTGTTCGTAGGCGGTGAGGTGGCAGCGCGCGCCGTACTCGCCGCCCGCGGATGCCCACGATCAGCTTGTCCTTCACCGGCCACACCGTAGCGGTGTTGGTCTCGCCGCGCCCCGGATCGCCGTTCTTCACCGACCAGATCTCGCGTCCCGTCACCGGGTCGTGCGCGACCACGGTGGTGTCCGCCTGAGGCAGGAACAGCCGCCCGTCCGCGTAGGCGAGCCCGCGATTGACCGTATCGCGAGCACATCACCGAGTTCACGTTCGCGTCCTGGCGGGGTGTGTAGCGCCAGAGAATCCGACCGTCCCGGTCGAGGTCGAGCGCGTAGACGATGTTGGGGACGGGCGTGTGGACGTACTTCACGTGCCCGCGCAACACGCCGCGGGCCGCCCTGTGTCAATCCTACCACAGCGTGATCTGCGCCGACGCCGCCCATACTGTCGAGGCCAACGCCGTGTTCCTGGCAATGGCCCCCGAGGCGCTGGAGCGCCTGCGCGGACGGGGCTTGGCGTTTCTACACCTTCATCGGCGGCACCCAGTTCATGTTCGCCTGGGACGCCGACCCCGCCCGAATCGAGGCGCGGATCGGCGACCTGCGGGATGCGGCGGGTTGGCCCGGGTATCCCAACGGGATTCGAGCCCGAATCCCGTTGG
>NZ_BPQM01000062.1 GCF_022179245.1 Methylobacterium gregans | reverse complement strand
ATGCCGCCGGTGAAGACGATGGCGTCGATCCCGCCCAGCGCCGCGACCATCGAACCGATCTCGCGCCCGATGCGATAGATGAAGAGATCGATCGCCATCCGGGCATCCGGGTCCGCGCCTGCCCGGGCGCGCAGTGCGCGCATGTCGTTCGACACGCCGGAGATGCCGAGCAGGCCCGAGCGGGTGTAGAGCAGGCGCTCGGCCGCATCCGGGGTGAGCCCCATCTCCCGCAGCATGTAGAAGACGACACCGGCATCGAGGCTGCCGCAGCGCGTGCCCATCGGCAGACCGTCGAGCGCCGAGAATCCCATCGTCGTCGCGACGCTGCGGCCCGCCCGGAGGGCGCATAGGCTCGCGCCGTTGCCGAGATGGGCGGCTACCACGCGGCCCGCGGCGAGTTCGGACGCGTAGTCGCCGAGGATCGAGGCGATGTAGGCGTAGGAGAGGCCGTGGAAGCCGTAGCGGCGAACGCCCTGCTCCGTCATCTCACGCGGGACAGCGAAGAGCTGCGCGATCTCCGGCTGCGCGTGGTGGAAGGCGGTGTCGAAGCAGGCGACCTGCGGCAGGTCGGGGAATTGCCGGCGGACGATGCGGATCGGCTCCAGGTTGTGCGGCTGGTGCAGCGGTGCCAGCGGCACTAGGCGATCCAGGGCGTCGAGCACCGCGTCGTCCACGCGCACCGGCGCCGTGTGGGCGCGCCCCCCGTGCACCACGCGGTGCCCCACGGCGGCGAGCCGGTATCCGCCGCGGTGGCCGCGCAACCACTCGGCCACGGCGAGCAGTGCGTCCTCATGCCCGTAGCGCCCGCGCCGCGCCGCCGGGCTATCTTCCGCGACGATCAGGCCGTCGCGGTCCCGGATCACCAGGTGCGGGCTTCCGCCCAGGCCCTCGAACAGCCCGCGGAAGACCCGGCGCGGTCGGTCCTCATCGGGCGCAGGCCCCTCCTCGCAGGCTTCGAACACTTGGAACTTCAGGCTCGACGAGCCGGCGTTGAGGACGAGCAGGGCCGCACGCATCGCCTAGACGTCCGGCAAGGCGCGCGCCGCGCGCCGGGATGCGGCGTACAGAGAGGCGATCGCGCAGGAGGCGAGGCGGGTGAGACGCGAATCGGCGCGGCTCGTCAGGATGATCGGCACCCGGGCGCCGAGCACGATGCCGGCCGCGTCGGCACCCGCCAGGAAGGTCAGACTCTTGGCCAGCACGTTGCCGGCCTCAAGATCGGGGACCACGAGCACGTCGGCGCGGCCGGCCACCGGCGACTGAATATTCTTGATGCGCGCCGCGCCGAGATCGATCGCGTTGTCGAGGGCGAGCGGCCCGTCCAGGAGGGCGCCCGTGATCTGGCCGCGATCGGCCATCTTGCACAGGGCCGCGGCATCGAGGGTGGAGGGAACCTTCGGGTTCACCGTCTCCATCGCCGACACGATCGCGACCCGGATCGGTCTGAGACCGAGGGCCTCGGCGAGCTCAATTGCGTTCTGAACAATGTCGCGCTTCTCGTCCAGGCTCGGCGCGATGTTGATGGCGGCGTCGGTGATGATGAGCGGCGTGGCGTGGCCCGGAACGTCCATCACGAAGCAGTGGCTGAGACGGCGCGCGGTGCGCAGGCCGCCCGCGCGTCGTACCACCGGCGCCATCAGTTCGTCCGTGTGCAGGCTGCCCTTCATCAGCGCCTCGGCCTCGCCGGCCTGGACCTGGGCGACGGCCTGCTCGCCGGCCGCGTGGCTGTGCGGGGTATCGATGACTCGTAGCCCGGCGATGTCGGCCTTCAGGGCAGCCGCGACGGCGACAATCCTGGCCCGAGGCCCGAGGAGCACCGGCTCGACGAGCCCGAGGGCGGCGGCCTCAAGCACGGCTCCGAGCGCGCTCTCGTCGCAGGGATGGACCACCGCGACCTGCAGAGGCGGCTGCGCACGCGCACGCGCGATCAGGCGGTCGTATTTTTCGTGCCGGAGCGGCTCTGCCGCGGCTGTGACCGGGGGCTGTTCGATCGCCGTATTCGCCACGGAGCCTTCTCCTGTTGAGGCAGGGGTCCGAGCAGCGCCAAGGGCACTCGCGGAGCCGCGCGACCGGGCGAGGCGCGGGTGCCGCCGAAGGCGCTCGCCGCAGCAGAGTCGGAGGACGCTGCCGGGGTTATTGTCAGGGGGTCCGATGCGGCCCGCTTGATCGGACAGGACAACCGCACCTATCTCCCGATCCGTGCGCCACGTGGACGACGACATTCGTTCGTCGTCCGAGCGCCATCTGTTCTGAGTGACACGGATTGTCCGTGCACGCGCTCAGTAACGCCGTTCGATTCCCCGATCGTGTCGATCCATGCACCGTTCCTGACGATTCACTTGTCGATCCATCCGTCGTTCGTGGCGGTTCACCCTCCGCTCATGTCAGCGTTCCATGCACGGGGTCTGCGTTCTGATGATGAGAGCGCCCGCGGATCTCGACGTCCCGAGAGCGTGATCAGGCATATTGACGACACCAGCGCTGGCGCCGGACCCGGAATAGAGAGGCAGCACTCCGGGCATGAATAAGCCGGCACAATTCAATGATGTCATAGATAACGTCCATCACAGCTTTCAGCAAAACCAGCACCCTCAATCTTGCAGTTCTTGTTTGCGCCGCTTGATTGGATGGGTCGGTCCGGCGACTCCACTCTGCTCGCGCGTCATTGGAAGTGCGCAGCCTTCGTGGCGGGGCGACGCTTGCGCAGGCTCGCCGCACCGTTCGTGCAGGAGGGGCCGATCGAGCGTGATGCCTTCCAGGCCTCGTCGAACGGGTGCTTGTGTTCGAACTCAGACCCGGCGACATCGTCGTGATGGACAATCTCGGCAGCCATAACGGCCTGGCCGTGCGCGGTCATCGAAGCTGTAGGCATCGTCGGTCGGCTTGCCTGGCCCGGAGACGTTTATCTCGTTTCTACTCAGGTCAGCCCACTGGACAAGCATACGCCCGGCAAACTCCGCTCCATCATCGCTCCGCAGACTTTTGAGCCGCTTCCGCAACCGGACCAGGGCGTCCAAGCGTCCTCTGTTAGGCGTTCACGTCGCTGTCGCTGAAGAAAGAGCTCGAGTGCAGCGACGACTCGCGCTTCGTCGGAATCCCGACGGTCTTCGGCTCGCTTCACATCGCCTCGGCCTGCCCGGCGAGGCCTGCATGGCGCAGGTGCGCCCCCGAAGACGAACAGTGTCCGGGGCTCAGACCGGAGCATACCGCGGGTGATGGGGCGCACGAAGCGGATGGCACGGCGCACCTCCGGCAACTTGCACGATGGTTGGGTATCTTGTGGGGTGACGCACCGCGCACGCCGAATCCCCTAAAGGAACGAGACCGGCTGGCGGAAGGGGTGGGATTCGAACCCACGGTGGAGTTGCCCCCACGGCGGTTTTCAAGACCGCTGCCTTAAACCGCTCGGCCACCCTTCCACGGGCGCGAAGCCCCGTCGGCGTGCTTCGCGCGGCGAGCCTGTCGTGTCTAGGGTGTTCGTGCGCGCAGCGTCAACCGGGCGATGTCAACCGAGGCTGCCGCAGAATGGTCAGCAACGCAGCCGCAGCAATCCGTCCAGCGGCAGTTCCGGCTGGATCAAGAGGAGGCGCCACGCCGGGTACGTCGCAAGCACGAGACCGAGGAGCAGCATCAGCCACGCGAGTGCCGGCAGACGGGTTCGAGCCCATCGTCCGTCCGAAGGCACGGGCCTCGTCATCGGCCAGAGGCCGGCCGACCGGGCCGGACGATCAGCCACGCGCCGGCGGCGATCATCGCGAGACCCCAGCCGAGGAAACCGAGATCCCAGATGAACCAGTGCTCCCGCGGAGCCAGTTCGTTGACGTGATGCACGCCGAGGATCTGGTGATCGACGAGGCCCTCGACGAGATTGAACCCGCCCCACCCGGTGAGGACCGCCCCCACGAAGCGCGAGGTCGACCACGTGACGTGCGGCCGGCGCGCCGCGCCCCAGAAAAGGAACAGGCCGAGCACGACGAACACGTAGGTGCCCGAATGGAAGAGGCCATCCCAGAGCGTATTCAGCCGAATGTTGTCGATCGAATCGGCGGGATACCAGCTGCTCAGCATGTGGTGCCATTGCAGCACTTGATGCAGCACGATCCCGTCGAAGAACCCGCCGAGCCCCAGGCCGAACAGGATTCCGGCACCGAGCGGGAACGAGATCGGCCGCGCCCGCTCGGCCACAGCTCAGTGCGACCGGTCGGAGCGGTCCGGGGCGTGACCCTGGCCGCTGTGCCGGTGGTGCCGGTCGCGTTCGCCTCCGCCGCCCGAGACGTGCGAGCGCGTGTCGTTCGTCGGAGAGCCCGGCGTGGGGCCGGAGCGCTGCTCGGCGCGAGGTTTCGAGGCGTCCTGATGGCTGCTGCCCGGGCCGCCATGGTGGCGGTCGGCCGCCGGATTCTTGCTCGATGTGCTCATCGGTCCTGCTGATATCCCTGGTGGGTGGTGTTGACCTTCGAATTTCCCGCCTGCCCGACCTTGTCGGGGTCGCGCGCTTGACCGGAGCCCTTCGGACCGGTCTCGGTCGGCGCCGCTGTGGCGCTGCCAGGGCCCTTGTCCGAGCGGTTTGCCGGAGGCACGGGAGGTGGCTTCGTGGTCATCGGATCTCCGCTGGTTTCGAGGTGGAGGACGCGCTCAGCGCCGGGTGCTGGGATTGCTGATGCGGTCGAGATTCTCCGGCGGGGTCTCGGCCTCGGTCGCCTCGACCAAGGCGATGCTGCCGCCGCTCGTGGCATCGAGCCGCTGGAAGCCGGACGCGGTGCGGGCGGTCTCGGCCTGCCAGTCCGGACTCTCCGCCATCTCCTGCTGCAGGCGCGCCGGACGGGCGACGTCGCGTGCCTCGTCCTGGCCAAGATCCTGACCATTGCGGTCGGCATAAGCGTCGAAGCTGCGCAGCGAGTCATGCGGCTCGGCCGCGTCGGGCCGCGTCTTCGGGTCCATGGCGGTACTCCCTGATGCCTCTCGGCGCGGCCCGTGCCGGGGACGCAGCCGTTCGAGGAGGCAACGCCGACCCGAGGACCTGGTTCATCGCGGAGACGAACGTTTCCGCAAGATCAGATCGGCGCAAGTGCGAAGACCAACCAGAGTTGATCCATGATGAGGTCCGGCAACATGGGTCGACCGCCATCCCCGATCCAGGCGAATTGTTCCGAAATGATGGACAGATAAATTCGCAATCGCCCCGCTTGCTCTGCCGCGTCGCGCGGCCATCTTCGTTCGCCTGACGCCTGCCGGTCAGGCGGCGGAGCGAAGACGGAGGATGATCATGGCGAACGCCAGCAAGAACAGCATCGGCCCGGGCGCGCAGGGCAAGCAGTCCGGCACCGGTGCGATGACCGATCTGCCGGAGGGGATCCTCCCCGAGAACATGGTGCTGAGCAACCGCGACAAGAGCCGGCACACCGACGAGCGGGGCCTCGACAGCAAGCACGTGCAGACCGAGCAGTACCAGGACCATGCCGGCAACCGCCTGGACGCGCGCGGGGCCGAGGGGGCCGAAGGCGCGGACGAGCGCGCGGCCGGAGGACGAGAAGGCAACACCAGCGGGCTGGCCAACCCGATGACCGATCTCTCCGGCGACGAGAGCAGCCTGAAGCGGCGCCAGCAGGGCTAAGTCCTGCCACGGTACGCGGCCGGCGTGGAACAAACGGCCGCACCGATCGCCTAATGAGGACGACAGGAGCGGCGGATCCGAACAGGAAGCCGGGCCGCCCGGAAGGACACGACCGTATGGACATCTGGCAGCGCATCGAGAACGACCACGCGAACATCGCGCAGTTGATCCACGAGACGCCGAACGCCCTGAACGGATCTGGGGTCGTGCGCAGCCGAGAGCGCCTGCTCGGCGACCTGATCGACGAGCTCGACCGGCATGGCGCGGCGCTCGCCGCCAGCCTCTACCCGCCGCTGCGGCGGGAGCCCCGCACGGCGCGGCTCGTGGACGAGCTCGCTCACGAGCAGGCTGCCTTCATGCGCGACCTCCGGGCGCTCGCGCGGCGCGGCGGCGGGGCGGGCTGGCTCAACCGCTTCGAGGACGTGACCTACGCGGTCGACCAGTGCCTGCACCGCCACGTGCACGAGCTGGTGCCCGCGGCGCGCGAGCAGCTCTCCGGCGACGGTGCGGAGCGGGCCGGCCACGCCTATGTTCGAGCCAAGATCGAGGCCCTTCGTGGGCGAGGCAACCCGTTGCCGGGTGTCGGCTTCGTCGGCGGCACCGCCGCGGCCGGGGCAGCAGTCGCCGCGGTCGCTGGACTCGTCCTGCTGGCCTGGCGCCTCGCTTCGCGGCCGCGCCCGACGGCGGACGGCACATCGAACCGTCGCTCCGAGCGGTCGTTCGGCGGAGCGTCCGGCCGCTCTGGCATCGGCCGCGGGCAGCCGCTCTCCGACCGGGCGGCGGATGCGGCCCCGGGCGAGCGGCGCGACGGCGAGGATCTGCGCGCGCGCCAGGAACGGCTGCTCGACGAGTCGCTCGAGGAAACCTTCCCGGCGAGCGATCCGATCACACCGAAGCGGATCACCCGCTAGGCGGCAGGCGTCGCGAGGGCACGACGTTCTTTCTACAGGACAGACGATGGGGATAAGTTTTATCCCCTCGCGTCGGTACAGGGGGAGTTTTTTTCTCGCAGCGCTGCGTTTCACACCGGACGCACCCTGAACGAGCGCGGAAAGCGAACCGCGACAGCGCGGATTGTCCGCTGCGTTCTTGGGGCGGGCGGCTTGACTTCGTTCTGTAAAAAGAACACGTGATGGACCTCTGCTGCGGCGACGCTCCGACGCGCCGGCTTTCTGGAGGCCACCGTGACCAATCTGCGCGTCCCCCGTTCCGTCGCGACCGCACGCCGGATGCGCCGCCTCGTCTGCACGCTGGCGTTCACTACCCTGCTGCCCGCCGGTGCGCTGGCGCAGACCGAACTCCTCAACGTGTCGTACGACCCGACGCGCGAACTCTACCGCGACGTCAACGCGGCCTTCGCCGAGGAGTGGAGGGCCAAGACCGGCGAGACGATCACCGTGCGCGCCTCGCACGGCGGCTCGGGCTCTCAGGCCCGCACTGTGATCGACGGCGTGCCGGCCGACGTGGTGACGCTCGGCATCCCTTCCGACATCGACGCGATTGCCAGGATCTCGAAGAAGATCAATCCTGACTGGCGCACCAAGCTCCCGAACGAGGGCCTGCCCTACACCTCGACGGTGGTCTTCCTCGTCCGCAAGGGCAACCCGAAGGCGGTGAAGGACTGGTCGGACCTCGCGAAGGCCGACGTGAAGGTGATCACCCCGAACCCGAAGACCTCCGCCGGCGGGCGCTGGAACTTCCTGGCGGCCTGGGGCTACGCCTACGACCGGGAGGGCAAGGATACGGAGAAGGCCAACGCCTTCGTGGGCCAGCTCTACAAGAACGTGCCGGTGCTCGATACGGGCGCGCGCGGCTCCACCGTCACCTTCGCCCAGAGGGGGCTCGGCGACGTGCTGCCGACCTGGGAGAACGAGGCCTTCCTGGTGCTGCAGGAGTTCGGCGCCGACAAGTTCGACATCGTGGTGCCGCCGACCTCGATCTACGCCGAGCCGCCGGTCGCGCTCGTGGACGCCAACGTCGATGCCAAGGGCACCCGCAAGCAGGCGGAGGCCTACCTGCAGTTCCTCTACAGCGACAAGGCGCAGGCGATCTTCGCTAAGCACCGCTATCGCCCGCTCAAGCGCGAGGCCGCCGACCCGAAGGACCTCGCCTTCCTCCCCGAGGTGAAGCTGTTCAAGATTGAGGACATCCAGGGCAACTGGGACGACATCCAGAAGCGGAACTTCGACAACGGCGGCCTGTTCGATCAGCTCAGCAAGGCCGGCCGCTGATCCCGTCATGACCGTATCGACCAAGCCCCGCTGGCGGGCCAAGCCCCGCTGGCGCTTCCGCCAGCCCAGCGTGCTCCCGGGTTTCGGGATCACTTTCGGCTACACCATCCTGTGCCTCTCCCTGGTGGTGCTGATCCCGCTCGGCGCCCTGGTGGTGCGCTCTTCCAGGCTCGGCCTCTCGGGGATCTGGGAGGTCGCTTCCGACCCGCGGGTGGCGAGCGCGCTGAAGATCAGCTTCGGCGTCTCGCTTCTCGCCGCGCTCACGGCCTCCGTCTTCGGCTTCCTGGTGGCCTGGGTGCTGACCCGCTACCGCTTCCCTGGCCGCCGGATCGTGGACGCGGTGGTGGACCTGCCCTTCGCCCTGCCCACCGCCGTGGCGGGCATCGCGCTCGCGCAGGTCTACGCACCGAACGGCATCGTGGGCGCCCAGTTGGAGAAGATCGGCATCAAGGCGGCCTACACGCCTCTCGGCATCTTCATCGCCATGGTGTTCATCGGCCTTCCCTTCGCCGTGCGCACCGTGCAGCCGCTGATCGCGGAGATCGACAAGGAGGTCGAGGAAGCCTCAGCCACGCTCGGCGCCAGCCGCCGGGCGACGCTCTGGAAGGTAGTGCTGCCGCCGCTGATCCCCGCGGTGCTGACCGGCTTCGCGCTCGCCTTCGCCCGCGGCGTCGGCGAGTACGGCTCGATCATCTTCATCGCCGGCAACCTTCCCTACGTCTCCGAGATCGCCCCGCTGCTCATCGTGATCAAGCTCTCGGAATACGACTACGCGGGCGCCGCCGCGATCGCCACGATCATGCTCGGCATCTCGTTCCTGACGCTGCTCGCCATCAACCTGATCCAGGCGTGGAGCCGCCGGAGGTTCGGATATGTCTGAGACCGCCGCCGCGACCTTCGCGGCCGCCCCCGCGAAACCCGACACGCCGCGCAGCGCCGTCACCGAGGGCCGCGCGGTGCGCTGGACCCTGACCGCGATCGCGATCGTGTTCCTGGCGCTCTTCCTCGTGCTGCCACTGGCGACGGTCTTCGTCCAGGCCCTGTCGAAGGGCTTCGAGACCTACATCGCCACATTCCGCGAGCCCGATGCGCTCTCGGCCGTGCGGCTCACCCTGATCGTGGCGGCCATCGCCGTGCCGTTCAACCTCGTCTTCGGCATCGCGGCCTCCTGGGCGATCGCCAAGTTCGAGTTCGCGGGAAAGAGCCTGCTCGTCACGCTGATTGACCTGCCCTTCTCGGTCTCTCCGGTGGTCTCGGGTCTGATCTACGTGCTGGTCTTCAGCGCGCAGGGCGTGTTCGGCGCCTTCTTCGTGCAGCACGGGATCCAGATCCTGTTCGCGCTGCCCGGCATCGTGCTGGCGACGATCTTCGTCACCTTCCCGTTCGTGGCGCGCGAGCTGATCCCCTTGATGCAGGAGCAGGGCACCGCCGAGGAGGAGGCCGCGCTGACGCTCGGCGCCTCCGGCCTATGGGCCTTCCTCACCGTCACGCTCCCCAACATCCGCTGGGGGCTCCTGTACAGCGTCCTCCTCTGCAATGCCCGGGCGATGGGCGAGTTCGGCGCGGTCTCGGTCGTGTCGGGCCACATCCGCGGCCTCACCAACACGATCCCGCTCCACGTGGAGATCCTCTACAATGAGTACAACTTCGTCGCGGCCTTCGCCGTCGCCTCTCTCCTCGCCGGCCTCGCTCTTGTCACGCTCCTCATCAAATCCATCCTCGAGTGGCGCTACGCGGGCGAGCTCGCAGCCGGTGGGCGGCACTAGCGGCCGCCCCTCGACGGCGATCCGCGTCGAGGGCCTGTCGAAGACCTTCGACACGGCCGCGGTGCTGCACGATTTCGATCTCGACGTGCGGGCAGGCGAGCTGCTCGGCCTGCTCGGCCCCTCGGGCTCGGGCAAGACGACCCTGCTGCGCATCATCGCCGGGCTCGACTTCCCCGACCGGGGCCGCGTGCTCTTCGGCGGCGACGACGCCACGGGCCTGCCCGTGCAGAAGCGGGCGGTGGGCTTCGTCTTCCAGCACTACGCCCTGTTCAAGCATATGAGCGTGGCCGACAACATCGCCTACGGGCTGAACGCCCGGAAGCGGGCCGAGCGCCCGGACAAGGCGGAGATCAAGCGTCGGGTCGGCGACCTGCTCGACCTGATCAAGCTCTCGGGCTTTGCCGATCGCTACCCCTCGCAGCTCTCGGGCGGGCAGCGCCAGCGCGTGGCGCTGGCGCGCGCCCTCGCGGTGGAGCCGCGGGTGCTGCTCCTCGACGAGCCCTTCGGCGCGCTCGACGCGCAGGTGCGCAAGGACCTGCGCCGGTGGCTGCGCGAGATCCACGACCGCACCGGCCAGACCACGATCTTCGTCACCCACGACCAGGACGAGGCGCTGGAGCTCTCCGACCGGGTCGCGGTGCTGGACAAGGGCCGGCTGGAGCAGGTCGGCACGCCCGACGAGGTGCAGGACAACCCCGCCTCCGCCACGGTGCTGAAGTTCCTGGGCGACGCCGTCGAGGTCGAGGCGATCGCCGAGGGCGGCCAGGTGCGGGTCGACGGCCGGCCGGTGCCGGGCGTCGTCGCGCCGGCCGGCCTGATCGGTCCGGTGAAGCTCCACGTGCGGCCCTGGCAGTTCCAGCTGACCGACCCCTCCGCGGCGCATCTGCGCGGGACCGTGCGGTCCTCGCACCGCAGCCAGGGGCGGCAACGCATCGAGGTCGAGCACGGACCGGGGCGCCCGCTGCTGGTCGAGGATTTCGATGGCGAGCGCTACGCGGCCGGCCATCCGGTGGGCCTCAGGATCGTCGGCGGCTACGTCTTCGCCTGAACCACGTCGTGCCCCCTCCCCCTCCGCGGGGGAGGGAGAGCGTTGCGCCCTACCCTTCCCCGGCCCGCCGCGCCGCCACCGCGTCGGCGAGGAGGCACAGGATCTCGAAGGCGAGCTGCCCGCCCGCCAGCGCCGTGACGCCGGACGGATCGAGCGGCGGCGCCACCTCCACCAGATCCGCCCCAACGAGGTTGAGGCCGCGCAACGCCCGCACGAGGTAGAGCGCCTCGCGGGACGTGAAGCCGCCGATCTCCGGCGTGCCGGTGCCCGGCGCGTAGGCCGGGTCCAGCGCGTCGATGTCGAAGCTGAGATAGGCCGGTCCCGCCCCGATGATGGCGCGCGCCTCGGCCACGACCTCCGGCAGACCGCGGGCGATCGCCTCCTCCATCGTGACGATGCGGATGCCCTGCGCGCAGGCCCAGTCGCGCTCGTCCGACACGTCCATGCTGCCCCGGATCCCGATCTGCACGCAGCGGTGCGGGTCGAGCACCCCGTCCTCGACCGCGCGCCGGAAGGGCGTGCCGTGGGTGAGCCGGGTGCCGTCGTACTGCGCGTCGTCCGTATCGCTGTGGGCGTCGATATGGACGAGCCCGAGCGGGCGAGCCTGCCCGAGCGCGCGCAGGATCGGGTAGCTGACCAGATGATCGCCGCCGACCGCGAACGGCACGATGCCCCGGCCGCGCAGGCCCGCGAAGAAGCCCTCGATCCGCCGGCAGGTCTCGACCGCATCGATCGGGTTGACCGGCACGTCGCCGAGATCCGCGCAGGCGGCAAGCGCGTAGGGCGCGATTCCCGTCGCGTGGTTGATCATGCGGGTGCCGGTGGATGCCTCGCGCACGCCTCGGGGCCCGAGCCGGGCGCCCGGCCGGTTCGTGGTCGCGCCGTCGAACGGGATCCCGACGAGCCCGATCTCGACCCCGTCCGCCGAATCGAGCGCCCGCACCGGCAGGCGCATGAAGCTCGCCAGCCCGGCGAATCGCGGTGTCTCCATGCCGGAGGCCGGCCGGAAGCCGGCGATACGCGCGGCGTCGGCCTCGCTGACGCGATGGGGCATGGGGGGTCTCCGCCTGGGCGTTTTCGCTGATAGACCAGCATCATCCGGGCGGAGCCAAGCCGGATCAACCCGTCGGCGCGCCGGCATCCCGCGTTGACGCCCGGGCCCCGCCTGTCTATAGAGCGCGCTCTGCCGGAGCGGAGCGTTCGCGCGCTGCGGCTTCGCTATTGCCCGATAACCTGCACGCGTTGACCGACCCCCGGTACCACCGGCCCGTCGGTATCGCCCGACGAGACGAGGATGCCCATGGCCAACACCACGTCGGCCAAGAAGATGACCCGCAAGATCGCCAAGCGCACGGCGATCAACCGCTCCCGCCGGTCCCGCATGCGGACCTTCATCCGCAAGGTCGAGGAGGCGATCGCCGCCGGCGACTCCGCCGTGGCCGCCGACGTGCTGCGCACCGCGCAGCCGGAGATCATGCGCGCTGCCCAGAAGGGCATCGTTCACAAGAACACCGCCTCCCGCAAGGTCTCGCGCCTCGCGGCCCGCGTGAAGGCCCTCTCGGCGGCCCCTGCCGCCGCCTGAGGCATCCCCGGATCCATCGCGGTCCAGAGATCGAGCCCGGCCCTCGCGCCGGGCTTTTTCGTGCGCGCTATCCGGCCCCCCCTCTGCCGGCAACGCCAGATCCGCTCCGGCCGGATGGCGGATCGCGCCTCGTGCCATCCGAACGCCCGGCGTGCGGCAGAGCGAGGCTCCGGCGCCCCGGCGTGATTGCCGCCACCTCCCGGGCGCTCCCCACACCCTTCGTTTACCCTGTCGGCGATTGCCCAATCGTGGCCCGCGCCGGCTGTGCGCGCCCAGCCCCGGACCCTGCCCGGCCGACGTGAAGGTCCCGCTCGTTGATTCATGAGACGGACCAAGACGATAGAGCCCCTCGACCCGACGCCTTCCGCGCATTCGCCTGCTCTGTCAGCGCTGTCCCCGCAAGTCCCACTGTTAAAACCCGGGTAGGTCTTTGTTGATAGCGTCCGAGCATCGACGAATGTCGGCGGCGGAGGCCTTGACTCTCCCCGTTATCTGCGCCCTGCCCGTATTCGCGGGGCTCCAAGCGTAGTGTTGCGTACGTCCCGCCGGCGGTTCTCCGTCCTCGGGGCGAGGAGAGCGATTGATGCGTGTCGACGGAAACGTTGCAGGCGACGACGGGAACGGCCGGAACGGCGGAAGCGATTCCGAGATCTCGGCCGCCTGGGCCCGGGTGAAGCGCCGCCTGAGGGCGGAACTCGGCGAGGACGTCTACGCGAGCTGGTTCGCCCGGCTCGAGTTGGAAGAGGTCGATGGCGGCACCGCCCGCCTCACCGTGCCGACCCGCTTCCTCAAGAGCTGGATCGAGTCCCACTATCTCGACCGGGTGCTCACCACCTTCCGGGCCGAGGTCGAGACCATCGCCCGCATCGAGGTCGGCGTGCGCGGTACCGGCGCCCCGGCCCGGCCCGTGGCCGCGCCCGGCGCGCCGCGGCCGAGCCCGACGAGCGGCCCGCTCGCCCGCCTCCAGGCCTCGCCCCAGCCGACCCCCGTCACGGTGGCGTCCGTGCCCGAGGCCCGTCCCACGGAGGGCGGCGACCTCAACGGCACGCCGCTGGACACCCGCCTCACCTTCGCGAGCTTCGTTGTCGGCCGCTCGAACGCGCTGGCCCACGCGGCCGCCGAGCGCGTGGCCCGGCACGAGGGCGAGGGCGCGCTCTACAACCCGCTCTATCTCCATGCGGGCGTCGGCCTCGGCAAGACGCACCTGCTGCACGGCATCGGCCACGCCGCCCGCGAATCCGGCCGCCGGGTGATCTACCTGACCGCCGACCGCTTCATGTACGGCTTCGTCAACGCCCTGAAGACCCAGAACGCGCTGGCCTACAAGGAGCGCCTGCGCGGCATCGACCTGCTGATCCTCGACGACGTGCAGTTCATCCAGGGCAAGTCGATCCAGGCCGAGTTCGGCCACACCATCAACGCGCTGATCGATGCCGGCCGGCAGGTCGTCGTCGCCTCCGACCGGCCCCCGACCGAGCTGGAGGCCCTCGACGAGCGCGTGCGCTCGCGGCTCGCCGGCGGCCTCGTGGTCGAGATCGGCACGCTCGACGAGGCCCTGCGCGTCTCGATCCTCACAGCCCGTCTCCAGGCGGTGCGGACCGCCCACCCGACCTTCGAAGTCTCGCCGACGGTCGCCGCCTATGTCGCCCGCGCCATCACGGCGAACGGCCGGGATCTGGAGGGCGCGGTGAACCGGCTGCTGGCGCACGCCACGCTCACCGGGACCGCCGTGACGATGGAGACGGCCGAGACCGCGATCCGCGACCTCGTGAAGAACCGCGAGCCGAAGCGCATCAAGATCGAGGACATCCAGAAGCTGGTGGCCTCGCGCTACAACGTCTCGCGCTCAGACATCCTGTCGGAGCGCCGGACCGCCGCCGTGGTCAAGCCGCGCCAGATCGCCATGTACCTCTCGAAGGTGCTGACGCTGCGCTCGCTGCCCGAAATCGGCCGCCGCTTCGGGGGCCGCGACCACACCACGGTGCTGCACGCCGTGCGCAAGATCGAGAAGCAGATCGGCGAGGACGCGGTGCTCGGCGACGAGGTCGAACTCTTGAAGCGCATGCTGCAGGATTGATGCGGCCTTGATGTGGCGGCCCCGGGACGCGACGCCCGGGGCCAGACCTCTGTGGGTGCGGGGCGCGAGCTTGGCCTTAGGCCGGGCCGCGCCCTTGCCTTCGTACCCACCCTTCGCCAAGCTGACCGACCGATGTTTCAGTGGCGCCGCCGGCCGCGGCGGCGCGTCAGCTTCAGAGTTTGAGCGATGAGAGTCACTGTCGAGCGCGCGGCCCTTCTCAGGTCGCTCGGCCACGTGCACCGCGTCGTCGAGCGGCGCAACACCATCCCGATCCTCTCGAACGTGCTGCTGCGGGCGGAATCCAGCGCACTTCAGCTTCGGGCGACCGACCTCGACATCGAGGTGACCGAGTCCGTGCCTGCCGACGTGGTCGATCCCGGCGCGACCACGGTGCCGGCCCACGTCATCTACGACATCGTCCGCAAGCTGCCCGACGGCGCCCAGGTCTCGCTGGAGACCGGCGGCGAGTCCGGCCAGATGACGATCCGCTCCGGCCGCTCGCGCTTCGCGCTCGGCGCCCTGCCGGAAGGCGACTTCCCCGATCTCGCCGCGGGCGAACTGCCCCACAGCTTCTCGATCCTGGCCACCGACCTGAAGCGGCTGATCGACAAGACCCAGTTCGCGATCTCCACCGAGGAGACGCGCTACTACCTCAACGGCATCTACCTGCACACGATCGAGTCCGAGGGCGCGCTGAAGATGCGGGCGGTCGCCACCGACGGGCATCGCCTCGCCAGGGTCGAGCTCGACGCGCCTCCGGGCAGTCAGGGGATGCCCGGCGTGATCGTGCCCCGCAAGGCGGTCGCCGAGATCCAGAAGCTCGTGGACGATGGCGGCGAGAGCGTCGAGATCGACCTCTCGCCCGCCAAGATCCGCCTGCGCTTCGCGGGCGGCGTCACGCTGATCTCGAAGCTGATCGACGGCACCTTCCCTGACTACCAGCGGGTGATCCCGACGGGCAACAACAAGCGCCTGACGGTGGAGCGTGAGGTCTTCGCCCGCGCGGTCGACCGCGTCTCCACCATTTCCTCGGAGCGCGGACGTGCGGTGAAGCTCGGCCTGTCGGAGGGCCGCCTCGCCCTCTCGGTGAACAACCCGGATTCGGGCAGCGCCACCGAGGAGCTCGACGTCGATTACGACGCCGCCGGCCTCGATATCGGCTTCAACGCCCGCTACCTCCTCGACATCACCAGCCAGCTCGAGGGCGACACCGCCCTGTTCCGCCTCGCCGATCCGGGTTCCCCCACCCTGATTCAGGACCGCGAGGGTGCTCCGGCCCTCTACGTACTGATGCCGATGCGGGTTTGAGCGCGCCCAGGCTCGCGCGGCATCCACTTCGGCCGCGCGCGCTCTAAGTAGGGTCCGCGTGATCGCGCCGCCCGGCGGCGCGGAGCTTCCAAAGAGGGGAACGACGACATGAGGACGATTCTGGCGGCGACGGTCGCGGCCCTGACCCTGATCACCCCGGTGGGCTTCGCCTCCGCCCAGCCCTACGGCTACGGGGACCGCGATTATCGCGACCGCGGGGATTACCGGGATCGCGACTACCGCGACCGCGGGGACTATCGCCGCAGCCGCGACGACGATTACGACCGCCCCTCGCGCGGCAGCCGCGGCAGGGGCGACTACGCCTTCGACGAGCGCGAGTACCTGCGCTGCAACCCGGACGTCCGCCGGGCCATCGTGAACGGCCAGATGGAGTCGGGCCTCGCGCATTACCGCACCTTCGGTCGGCGCGAGGGCCGGCGCCTCAGCTGCTGACGAGAGATCCGACGAAGCCCCGCCGCCGCGCGGCGGGGCCCAACAAGGCCCGAGAGGCCGCGACAGCCCTCACCTGGCCGCATGACTGATCCCGAGGGCGCCCAGCGTCTCACCCGCCTGATCGCCCGCGACTTCCGCAACCACGCCGACCTCGACCTCGAACTCGAGAGCCGGTTCGTGGCTCTGGTGGGCGAGAACGGGGCCGGCAAGACGAACCTCTTGGAGGCGATCTCGCTGTTCTCGCCGGGGCGCGGCCTGCGCCGCGCCGACCTCGCCATCATGGCGCGGGAGGGCGGGCCGGGCGGCTTCGCTGTTTCGGCGACGCTCGCCCGCGACGGCGACGCGCACAGGCTCGGTACCGGCATAGAGCCGCCGGGCTACGACGGCCGGGTCGCCCGGGTCTGCCGGATCGATGGCGGCAACGTCCCCTCTCCGATCGCCTTCGCCGAGTTCCTGCGGGTGGTCTGGCTCACCCCGGACCTCGATGGCCTGTTCCGCGGGGCCGCGGGGGACCGGCGCCGCTTCCTCGACCGGCTCGTGCTCGCGGTCGATGCCGGCCACGGCGCCCGGGTCTCGGCGATGGAGCGGGCGCTCCGCTCGCGCAACCGCATCCTGGAGGAGCGCCCGAACGACGGGCAGTGGCTCGACGCCGTCGAGCGGGAGGCCGCCGAACTCGGCGTCGCGGTGGCGCTCGCCCGCCGCGAGACCGTGGAACGCCTCGACCGGCTGATCGCCGAGACCCGCGACGATGCCCAGCCCTTCCCCTGGGCCAGCGTGCGACTGGAGGGCGAGCTCGACGACCTCGTGGCGGTCTGGCCAGCGGTGGAGGCGGAGGACCGCTTCCGCCTGGCGCTCGCCCGCGGCCGCCACCGCGACCGGGCCGCTGGCCGCACCCTGATCGGTCCGCAGACCACGGATCTCACCGTGCGCCACGGCCCGAAGGACGTGCCGGCAGCGACCGCCTCGACGGGCGAGCAGAAGGCGCTGCTGATCGGGCTCGTCCTGGCGCATGCCCGCCTCGTCCAGGCGATGAGCGGCATCGCACCGCTGATCCTGCTCGATGAGGTCGCGGCCCATCTCGACCCGCGCCGCCGCACCGGCCTGTTCGACGCGCTGGAGGCTCTGCCCGGGCAGGTCTGGATGACGGGGGCCGACCCGGCCATGTTCTACGAGTTGGCGGGACGCGCCGACGTCGTCAGGATCGCGGACGGGCGCGTCGTCGCGTCGGAAACGGGTTGAGGCGTCCTATGCCCCTGTCGAGCGTCCTCGTGTTCGCCGTCGTCTACGCGGTGGCCGTCGCCTCACCGGGGCCCGGCGTCTTCGCGCTCGTCGCGCGCGTCCTGGCGCGCGGCACCCGTGGCATCCCGGCCTTCATCGCGGGGTTCCTCGTCGGCGACCTGCTTTGGTTCTCGATCGCGGCGGCGGGGTTCGCGCTGCTCGCGCAGAGCTTCGCTACCCTCTTCGTCGGCATCCGCTATCTCGGCGCGGCCTATCTGGCCTATCTCGCGTGGCGGGCCTGGACCGCCCCGGTCGAGCCGCTCGCGGGCGAACCGGTGCGGGGCGAGAGCGGGCCGCGCCTCTTTCTCGGCGGCCTCGCTCTGACGCTCGGCAATCCGAAAGTCGTCCTGTTCTTCCTCGCCCTGCTGCCGACCGTGATCGACTTGGAGCATCTGACCCCGCTCGGGATGATCGAGATCGCCGCGACCATCGTGGTCGTTCTCGGTACGACGCTCGCTGCCTACGCGCTCGCCGCGGCTCGGGTCCGGCGCATTTTCGTCTCGGTCCGCGCGCGGCGGGCGGTCAATCGGGGAGCCGGCACCGTGATGGCGGGGGCAGCAATCGCCGTTGCGACGCGGTGAGAGTCCCGGCAGGAGATTACGACTATCCCAGAGGCGTCGACGAACATCACGGATCCCCGCTCAGATCGTCGTCGAACGCCTTGTCTGCCTCCTGCCCGGGCTTGGGAGCCGCCGCGATCTCGTCCAACACGGGCTGTAGACGCTCTGCTGGGGGGAACGCATCGCGCCTCTCGCCAGCGGTCATGAACCAGGGCGCGGCGCACGGCCTCGGCCTTGCTCAGCTTGGCTGTGGGGGCCAGTTTGTCGGCCGAGCGATTCGCGACCTCCTCGCTGATGTTCGGCGGCACGAGCCTCTCCACCGCGTAGACATCGAAGGCCAAGGCCTACACAAACCCGCTTCAAGCCGTTCGCAGTCCCGGACCCTCAGACCCATGTCCCAACGCCTCGACGAGGCCCGCGCCGCGCTCCGGAAAACTTTCGGCTACGACGATTTCCGGCCCGGACAGGCTGAGGTGATCGGCGCCGTCCTCGACGGCACCGACGTCTTCGCCGTGATGCCGACGGGCTCCGGCAAGTCGATGACCTACCAGCTCCCCGCCCTCGTGGAGGACGGGCTCTGCGTGGTGGTCTCGCCGCTGATCGCGCTGATGCACGATCAGGTGCAGCAGATGCGCGCCTTCGGCATCCCGGCCGCCACCCTGAACTCCACGGTGCCGGAGGCGGAATCGCGCGAGACCTGGCGGCGCATCCGCTCGGGCGAGCTCCGCCTGCTCTTCGTCTCACCCGAGCGCCTGCTGATGGACGGCTGCATGGAGGCGCTGCGGGGTGCCGGCGTCCGGCGGCTCGCCGTGGACGAGGCGCACTGCGTCTCGCAATGGGGCCACGATTTCCGGCCCGAGTACCGCGAGATCGCCCGAGCCCGCGAGACGCTGGGCAACGTGCAGGTGCTGGCGCTGACCGCGACCGCGGACGCCACGACCCGCGCGGAGATCGCCGAACGCCTGTTCCCGGCGGGCCGCCCGCCTAAGGTGTTCGTCCACTCCTTCGACCGGCCGAACATCCGTCTGACCTTCATGCCGAAGGACAACCCGACGCGGCAGATCGAGCGCTTCCTGAAGCACCGCCGCCAGGAGAGCGGCATCATCTACTGCTCGTCGCGCAAGCGCACGGAGCAGCTCGCCGACAGCCTGAAGGCGGACGGCTTCAACGCCCTGCCCTATCATGCGGGCCTCGACCAGGCGACGCGGATGCGGAACCAGGACGTCTTCCTGCAAGAAGACGGCGTCGTGATGACCGCGACGATCGCCTTCGGCATGGGCATCAACAAGCCGGACGTGCGCTTCGTCTGCCACGCCGACATGCCGAACAACATCGAGGGCTACTATCAGGAGATCGGCCGCGCGGGCCGCGATGGGCTGCCCGCCGATACGCTGACCCTCTACGGCCTCGACGACATGGCGCTCCGCCGCCGCCAGATCGACGAGAAGGAGGTCGGCGACGAGCGCCGCCGGGTCGAGCGGCGCAAGCTCGAGGCAATGATCGCGCTCTGCGAGGGCGCCTCGTGCCGCCGCCAGTCGCTGCTCGGCTATTTCGGCGAGACGAGCCAGCCGTGCGGGCGCTGCGATCTCTGCCGCGGCGGCGTCGAGCTGGTCGACGGGACGGTGGCCGCCCAGAAGGTGCTCTCGGCGATCGTGCGCACCGGACAGCGTTTCGGCGCGGCCTATGTGTGCGACGTGGTGCACGGAAAGGAGAGCGAGCAGATCCGCCGCAACGGCCACACCCAGCTTAAGACCTATGGGGTCGGCGCCGACAAGCCGGTGGCCGCCTGGCGCGCCATCCTGCGCCAGCTCTTCGCCGCCGGGGCGGTTGCCGAGAACACGGACGGCTACGGCGGTCTCTGCATGACCGAGCGGGGCGAGGCGATCCTGTTCGGGCGCGAGAGCGTCCAGCTGCGCCCCGACCCGCAGCCGAAGGCGGAGACGCGCGACCGTCGCCGCTCCTCCGCATCCCGCGACGACGACGCGCTGGCGCTCTCGGACGCCGACGAGGCCCTCTTCCAGCACCTGCGGGGCCTGCGCGCGACAATCGCGCGGGCGGAGGGCATCGCGGCCTTCATGGTCTTCCCTGACCGGACGCTCGTCGAGATGGCGCGCCAGAAGCCCGTCGATCTCTGGGCGCTCCGCTCGGTCCACGGCGTCGGCGAGCGCAAGCGCGAGGCCTACGGCGAGCGCTTCGTCGGGGCGATCGCGGATTTTCTCAGCCACACGCCCGCCGGCTGACGGACGCGCGCCTCTGACAGCTCCGCGCCGCGCTTTCTCCTCGTCTGTGCCCGATTCGCTCTGTTAGGGACGGCCAACCCGGCGGCGCGAGCGATCACCATTTCCCAGACGATGACAGACGAGATGGCGCCCGAGGATCCGAGGCGGATCGGCCGGCGCGCGGTGTTCTACCTGCCGGGCTTCGACCCCCGCGACCCGGAGACCTACTGGGGTCTGTTCCGGCGCGAGGCGCGGCGCATGGCGGCGCGGCGCGACCGCGCCATCGCGGTCGGCGAGCCGGCCCGCGCCCCGGACGGGATCAGCCTCGACTGGACGATCGAGGCGGACGGCACGCGGACGCGCTACAGCCTCCTGCGCTGGGAGGACGTGGTCCGCGCCCACTTCCCGCGGCCGGAATGGCGCAGGCTCGTCGCGGTGCCGGCCCTGCTCTGGCGCCTGTTCCGCACGGGCTACAGCCGCAACCTGCGCCGGGAGGCGCGGCGCTTCTTCACCGTCATCTGGAGCGTCCACCGGATCTATCTGGGCCTCGCGGTGCTCAGCCTCGTGCTCGCCGCTCTCGGATTGCTGCTCCTGCCGCCGGACTGTCGCCTCTGGGGCGTGCCGGCCGTGCCGGTCACGGCCTACGCGATCCTCGCCGTGCTGACGCGCCTGACCCGGGGGAAGCCGCTCTACGTCGCCCATCTGGTGGACGACACCGCCTTCACGCACGCCCACGCGGCGGGCCGCGTCGCCGCGATGCCGGCCCGCCTCGACGCCTTCGCGGCGCGCATCCAGGCCGCCGAGGGAAGCGCGGACGAGATCGTGGTGATCGGCCACTCCTCCTCCAGCTTCCTCGGCGTCGAGGTGCTGGACCGGGTGCTGGCCACCGATCCCGGTTTCGGCACGCGCGGCACCCCGGTCTCCTTCGTGACGATCGGCAGCGTGATCCCGTGGATCGGCCTCGATCCGGCGGCGGTACGGGTGCGCGGCGCCCTCGCCCGCGTCGCCGCAGCGGGGGCGATCGGCTGGCTCGACATCCGCGCGCCCTGGGACTGGCTGTCGATCCACCTGCGCGACCCGCTCGCCGCCTGCGGCGTGCCCTCGCCGGGACCCGACCGGCCGGCGGTGCTGCGCGTGCAGATCCGGGATCTGGTCGAGCCCCGCAAGGTAGCGCGGCTGAGCTGGAACCTGTTCCGCATGCACTTCCAGCTGCTGATGGCGAGTCGGCAGGCGACGGGGTTCGACTACGTCGATCTCGTCTCCGGACCGGAACCCGTCCACAGGGTGGTCCGGCGATGCTGCCGGGCTCCGTCCCGCGAGCCGATCGCGGCGGCCTGAGCCGGATCCGCCGGCGCCGACCTCCGTTCCGGACGCAACCCTGCGCCCAGCACGGGACCGCCGCTGGCCCTCGGCAGTTGCCTCCGTGCCCGCTTCCGCTCTAGAGCCGGGGCGGCTTGTATTCTTTCGGCCCGGTTCGGGCACGGTCGTGGGTCCACCGCCTTCGCGGCCACGACCACCACTTGTCGAGACCCTGCGCATGTTCCGCAACGATGTCCCGATCACGCCCGATCTCGTGCGCCAGCACGGTCTGACGCCCGACGAGTACGAGCGCTTCCGCGCGCTCATCGGGCGCGACCCGACGCTGACCGAGCTCGGCATCGTCTCGGCCATGTGGAACGAGCACTGCTCCTACAAATCCTCGCGGAAGCACCTGCGCGGCCTGCCGACCTCGGCGCCGTGGGTGATCCAGGGGCCGGGCGAGAACGCGGGCGTCATCGACATCGGCGACGGGCTGGCCTGCGTCTTCAAGATGGAGAGCCACAACCACCCGAGCTTCATCGAGCCCTACCAGGGCGCGGCGACCGGCGTCGGCGGCATCCTGCGCGACGTCTTCACCATGGGCGCGCGGCCGATCGCGGCCTTGAACGCGCTCCGCTTCGGCTCGCCCGACCACCCGCGCACGCGCCACCTCGTCTCCGGCGTGGTCGCGGGCATCGGCGGCTACGGCAACTCCTTCGGCGTGCCGACGGTGGGCGGCCAAATGGGCTTCCACAGCCGCTACGACGGCAACATCCTGGTCAACGCCATGGCGGTCGGCCTTGCCCAGGCGGACGGCATCTTCTACGCCGCCGCCGCCGGCGTCGGGAACCCGATCGTCTATCTCGGCTCCAAGACCGGCCGCGACGGCATCCACGGCGCCACCATGGCGTCGGCCGAGTTCGACGAGGAGAGCGAGTCGAAGCGCCCGACCGTGCAGGTCGGCGACCCCTTCGCCGAGAAGCTGCTGCTCGAGGCCTGCCTGGAGCTGATGGCGTCCGGTGCCGTCATCGCGATCCAGGACATGGGCGCGGCGGGTCTGACCTGCTCGGCCGTCGAGATGGGCGCCAAGGGCGACCTCGGCGTCGAGCTCGACATCGACAAGGTGCCGGCCCGCGAGGCGGGCATGACGCCCTACGAGATGATGCTCTCGGAGAGCCAGGAGCGCATGCTCATGGTGCTCAAGCCTGGCATGGAGGCCGAGGCCCAGGCGATCTTCGTGAAGTGGGGCCTGGACTTCGCGGTGATCGGGCGCACCACCGACACGCTCCGCTTCGTCATCAAGTGGCACGGCGAGACGGTCGCCGATCTGCCGATCAAGGAACTCGGCGACGAGGCCCCGCTCTACGACCGCCCCCACATCGCCAACACGCACCAGCCGGTCGTGAAGGCCGCCGACGTCGCGGCACCCGCCTCGCTTGCGGACGCGCTGCGGCGGCTCGTGGCCTCGCCGGATCTCGCCTCGAAGCGCTGGGTCTACGAGCAGTACGACCACTACATCCTCGGCAACACCGTGCAGAAGCCCGGCGGCGACGCCGCGATCGTGCGCGTCGAGGACGGGCCGAAGGGCCTCGCGCTCACCTGCGACGTGACCCCGCGCTACTGCGAGGCCGATCCCGTCGAGGGCGGGCGTCAGGCGGTGGCGGAAGCGTGGCGCAACATCACGGCGGTGGGCGGGCGCCCGCTCGCCATCACCGACAACCTGAACTTCGGCAACCCCGAGAAGCCCGAGGTGATGGGCCAGCTCGTCGGCTGCCTCCAGGGCATCGGCGAGGCCTGCCGGGCGCTCGACTTCCCGGTCGTGTCCGGCAACGTCTCGCTCTACAACGAGACCAACGGCGTCGGCATCCTGCCCACCCCGACCATCGGCGGCGTCGGTGTCCTCGACGACGTCGAGCGGCACGCCACCCTCGCCCTGAAGCGCGAGGGCGACGTGCTGATCCTCGTCGGCGCGAGCGAGGGCTGGCTCGGCCAGTCCACCTATCTCTCGGTGATTGAGGGCCGCGAGGAGGGCGCGCCGCCGCCGGTCGATCTCGGCTTGGAGCGCCGCAACGGCGACTTCGTACGCGGCCTCATCACCTCCGGGCTCGTCGACACGGTGCACGACCTCTCGGACGGCGGCCTTGCCGTCGCGCTCGCCGAGATGGCGATGGCCGGCAACATCGGTGCCGCGCTGCCCGAGGTTGCTGTCGACGGGCTGCCGGCCCACGCCTACCTGTTCGGCGAGGACCAGGGCCGCTACCTGCTGGCGGTCGAGTCGGAGGCCGCCTCCGACATCCTCTACAGCGCTTCTTCGCAGGGGATCGATGCGGCGGTCGTCGGCGTCACCGGCTCCGACCGTTTGACCCTGCCGGGCGGCGAGACCATATCGGTGGCCGAGCTGCGCCAGGCCAACGAGCGCTGGCTGCCCGACTACATGGCGAGCCAGCCGGCCGCGGTCGCGTCCTGATCCGAGGAGTACCCCGATGCCGATGGATGCGCGCGAGATCGAGCGGATGATCCGCGAGGCGCTGCCCGACGCCCAGATCGAGATCCGTGACCTCGCGGGCGACGGCGATCACTACGCCGCGACCGTCCTCTCCTCCGCCTTCAAGGGGAAGACCCGGGTCGCCCAGCACCAGATGGTCTACGGCGCGCTCCAAGGGCGGATGGGGGGCGTGCTGCACGCGCTTGCGCTGACCACGGGCGTGCCGCAGGATTGAGAGCCCGCGCGGGAGTTCTCCCTGTGGATCGACCGAGCCTCTCCGACGACATCGTGGCCTGGGCCGAGGAGCAGGCCGCCGCCCTGGGTGCGCGGGGTGAGTTGTCGAATGTGCTCGATTGGGAGAACCTCGCCGAAAAGTTTGAGGGCGTAGGGCGGTCTCACATCCGGGCGGTCGAAGGGCTGCTGATGCAGACGCTGGCCCACCTCCTGAAGCGCGTCTCCGCGCCGCTCGCGCCGACGAGCACGCACTGGCGCGAGGAGAACGTGACCTTCCAAATCACCGCCTGGAGCGCCTATGAGCCGTCGATGCGGCAGAGGCTGAACTGGGACAAGATCTGGAAAGCCGCCTTCAACGCGGCGGAAGCCAGGCTCGGTGCATACGGAAACGCGTTGCTTCCGGGGCTGCCCAACGCCTGCCCACTCGATCCGGCTGATCTGTTGGCCGAGCGTTTCGACCTTGACCGCGCGCTGCGGACGCTCGCAGCCCCGGTTGCAAGCCGCTGATCGAGATCGCAGATATCAGACGATAACGAGAAGGACAGAACGATGTCGGACGTCAACGCCACGATCGAGAACGAGATCAAGTCGCAGGACGTGGTCGTGTTCATGAAGGGCACGCCGCAGATGCCGCAATGCGGCTTCTCGGGCCAGGTCGTGCAGATCCTCAACTACCTCGGCGTCCCCTTCAAGGGCGTCAACGTGCTGGCCGACCAGGGCATCCGCGAGGGCATCAAGGCCTACTCGAACTGGCCGACCATCCCGCAGATCTACGTGAAGGGCGAGTTCGTCGGCGGCTGCGACATCACCCGCGAGATGTTCCAGTCGGGCGAGTTGCAGACCTTCCTCTCCGAGAAGGGCGTGCCGGTGAAGCCCGCCGCCGCCTGAGCCCCGGCGCAGCGCCGGACCGGAAGAGGGCGCGCGAGCGCCCTTTTTCATGTGCAGTGCGGAAATATACGCGCTCACGAACGGTTTGCCCGCAGACGAGACCGTGAGCGGGCGAGCGGATGCGCGACGTCATCATCGTGGGCGGCGGCCCCGCCGGCCTCAACGCCGCGCTGATCCTCGGGCGCTGCCGCCGAAACGTCCTGCTCTGCGACGCCGGCCGGCCGCGCAATGCCGCAACGCCGCTGACTTGGGGGATCTTCACCCGCGACGGCACGCCCCCCGCCGAATTGCGGGCCCGCGCGGAGGCGGATCTCGACCGCTACGACACGGTCGAACGGCGAGAGATCGAGGTGACGGGTGCGCTAAGGACGGAGGACGGCTTCGCGGTCGATCTGGCAGACGGGACGCGCGAGCACGCCCGGCGCTTGATCATAGCCACCGGCCTGCATCAGGATCTGCCCGCGATCGAAGGTGTCTCCGACTTCTGGGGCACGGGCGTGCATTCCTGCCCGTACTGCGACGGCTACGAGGCGCGCGACCAGCCACTCGTCGCCCTCGGCCACGGGCCGACCGCCAAGGGCTTCGCCCTCGAACTGACGGTCTGGAGTCGTGACGTCACCCTGTGCACGGACGCTCGCCCGACCGATCTCGCGGCGCAGGATCGCGACCGCCTTGCCCGCAACGGCGTCCGCGTGGACGAGCGCCCTGTTCGGGCATTGCGCGGCGCGGACGGGCATCCTACGCATCTCGAATTCGCGGACGGCGGCACCCGCCCCTGCCGAGCCGTGTTCCTGATGCCCGCGGGCTGTCGCCCCTCGGATCTGCTCGCTGGCCTCGGCTGCGACCTGACCGATAAGGGCGTGGTGCCGACCAGCGATTACGAGAAGACGAACGTGCCGGGGCTCTACGTCGCGGGCGACGCCTCGCGGCGCGTCCAGTTCGCCGTGGTAGCCGCCGCCGAGGGCGCGATGGCGGCCTTTGCGGTCAATACCGAATTGCTGCGTGAAGATACCCGCTGACGGCGCCAGCGGCTTGCGGAGAGACTGAAAAAAGGCCTATTGCACCGCGCCGGAAGTGCCATTCGGCACAGCCGCTGGTTCGCTTCTCTGCAAGGGTTAAGGACTGGTTACGAAGCGTCGTTATTCGGAACCGGTTCAGGTTATCCCCGTTATTCCCACGCGGTCGAGCTTGTCTCGGTCGGTCGCCCCACCACAGTCGCTGCTTCCCGCAAGGCCGGCCATGCCCGTCTTCGATTCCAAGACCCGTGATGACGCGTTCGAGGGGCAGGCGCTCCTCGCCGCCATCCTGCAGCCGACGCGTGCCGCCCGCAGCCAAGCCCTGGTGAACGGGCGCCGCCGCGCGAAGCGCGGGATCATGCCGGCCGGGCCCGCGACGCTGACGGCACGCGAGCCTGATGCGGCCCACATCGACACGCCCGCCACCCTCTCCGCGCGCTGAGCCTCTACCACGCCTGGTGCGTGATCAGGCCCTGACGCGTCACCACCACCCATTCCCGGCCGCGGCGCTCGATGCCCTCGACGCGACCGATACCCGGCACCGAGTCACCCGGCCCCACCTCGACCAGGCGACGGCGACGGTCCTCCAGAATGGCGGTCCCGTCATAGACGTCGCGCACTGCCCAAGCCTCCACCACGGCGGGCTTCTCGGGCGCCTTCTTCGGCTCGATGCTGCCGGTCTGCGTCGGCTCGGGCTTGGCTGGAGCGACCGGGACGGCCGCCTGCTGCACGGGAGCCGGCAGCGCCGCGGCGGCGCGCTTCTCGATCTGCGTCGTCAGGGCGGCCAGCTTCGCGCTCTGGTCGCGCTCGGCCTGCTCGACGCGGTCGCCGAGGGCCGCGATCTTGCCGGACAACCCCTGCTCGGCCTTGGCGACCCTCTCGGTGAGCCCGGCGCTGCGGCCCGCGGCCTCCTTGCGGGCCGCTTCCTGACTCTCCTTCAGAGCCGCGAACGTACGGCCGAGCTGCTCGACCTCGGTGGCGATGCGCGCCGATTCGGTCCGGGCCGCGTCAATTCCGGTATGGACCTCGGCAAGCGCCTCGCCCTGACCGCCGCGCGGCAGCGAGGCCGCGGTGAGACCCGCCCCGCAGATCAGCCCCAGGACGAGCGCGCCTCCCGCCACGCCTAGAAGCCGCGGGTCGAGACGCAAGCGCGGGGATGCCGTTTCGGCCGCCGGGGTGGCCTTGGCTGGCGCGGCTTCGGCGGGTGCGGCGCGGCCGCCCGAGACCGCGGCCTTGAGCAGGGCCTCGGGTGAGGCCGATCCGGTCGCTTTCGTCGTCATGGCCGTCGTCCTCTCCCGAAGCGTGCGAGGTTTGAATCCCGAAAGCTTCGGTTAAGGACGCTTGTTTACCGAACCGTTACCATAAGGTCCGGTTCAGGCCGCGAGGCCCCGCTTCTTCAGGAGTGGCCCGGTGCTCGGCAGGCGCCCGCGGAACAAGGTATAGGCGTCGCGCGGATCGCGCAGGTTGCCGGCGCCGTACACGTATCGGCGCAGGCGCGCGGCGGTCTCCGGATGGAAGATGTCGCCGGCCTCCCGGAAGGCGTCGAAGGCGTCGGCGTCCAGTACCTCGGACCAGAGATAGCTGTAGTAGCCGGCCGCGTAGCCGTCTCCAGAGAAGATGTGCGCGAAGTGCGGGCTGCGGTGGCGCATGCCGATCTCGGCCGGCATGGCGATGCGCTTGAGCGCCTCCGTCTCGAAGTCGAGCACGTCGAGGCCACCCTCCCCGGCGTTCGAGAGGTGCAGCGTCATGTCGACGATCGCGGAGGCCGTGTACTCCACGGTGGCGAAGCCCTGGTTGAAGGTGCGGGCGGCGAGGAGCTTCGTCAGCAGCGCCTCGGGCATCGGCTCGCCGGTGCGGTGGTGGCGGGCGTGGGCGCGCAGAACCTCGGGCTGCTCCAGCCAGTGCTCGTAGAGCTGCGAGGGCAGCTCCACGAAGTCGCCCGAGACGGCGGTGCCGGCGAGCAGCGGGTAGGTCACGTCCGAGAGGAGGCCGTGCAGGGCGTGGCCGAACTCGTGGAACAGCGTGCGCGCATCGTCGAAGGAGAGGAGCGCCGCCTCCCCGGGCGGGGCCTTGGCGAAGTTCATCACATTGACGATGATCGGCGTGACCGGGCCGTTCAGCCGCTCCTGCGAGCGGAAGGCGCTCATCCAGGCGCCCGAGCGCTTCGAGGCGCGGGCGAAGTAGTCGCCGAGGAACAGTCCGACCTCCGAGCCGTCCCGGTTCGTCACCCGCCAGACGCGCACATCCGGGTGGTAGCGCGGCACGTCCGCCAGTTCCTCGAAGGCCAGACCGAACAGGCGCGCGGCCGTGTCGAAGGCCGCCTGGATCATGCCGTCGAGCGGCAGATAGGCCTTCACCTCGCCCTCATCGAGATCGTGTTCGGCCCTCCGCAACTTCTCGGCATAGTGGCGCCAATCGTGCGCCTGGAGCGCGAAGTTGCCGCCTTCCGCGGCGATGATGGCCTGGAGCCGGTCGCGCTCGGCGCCCGCCCGCTTCTGGGCAGGGGCCCAGACCTCGGTGAGGAGCGCGGTGGCGGCCTCGGGGCTCGCCGCCATCGTGTCGTCCAGCTTGTAATGGGCGAAGCTCTGGTATCCGAGGAGGCGTGCCCGCTCGGCCCTGAGCTGCACGATCTCCCGAATGATTACCCGGTTGTCGGTCTCAGCCCCCGATTCACCGCGGCGGATCCAGGCCTCGTAGGCCCGCTCGCGCAGGTCGCGCCGGGTCGAGAAGACCAGGAACGGCTCGATCAGCGAGCGCGACAGGGTGACGACGTGGCCGTGCTCCCCGCCCCGCTCCTGCGCGGCGCTGGCGGCCGCCGCCCGCAGGAAGGGTGGCAGGCCGGCGAGATCGTCCTCGCCGTCGAGCGGCAGCACGAAGCGGCTCTCGTCGGCGAGCAGGTTCTGGCTAAAGCGCGTGCCCAGCTCGGACATCCGCGCGGCGATCTCAGCCATGCGCGCCTTCGCCTCGGGCGCAAGGTCGGCGCCGGCCCGGCGGAAACGCGTGCGGTAGCGCTCCAGCACCCGGCGCTCCTCGTCACCGAGACCGTCCGAGGGGATTGCCGCGATGCGGGCCCAGAGGTCCGCGTTCAGGTAGATGGCGCTGCCGTGCCGGGCGAGCTTCGGCCCGACCGTGCGCTCGATCGCCTGGAGCTCCGGGTTCGTATGGCTGCCGGTGAGATTGTAGAAGACGCCCGCCACCCGATCGAGGGCGAGGCCTGCCCGCTCCATGGCCGCGACGGTGTTGTCGAAGTCCGGGGCCGCGGGATCCTTCGCGATGGCGGCGATCTCGGCCTCGT
>NZ_BPQM01000061.1 GCF_022179245.1 Methylobacterium gregans | reverse complement strand
CGGCCGGCTCATCGACACGCTCACACCCGACGAAGGTGCCCACTTCTTCGCCGCCGCAGGGTACGAACCAGATTAAACCGAAAACGCTCTAACCCCGGCGCTAACTCCAAAAATCTAAGTAGCTGAATTTGAAAGGCTTTATCCATCAATCAATGAGTTAGAGGTTAGTCTCTAAGGCTAGACATAAGAGAGTGTATAAACGCAACTATATATAGGGCACTCTCTTATACCCCCCTGTATGTAGAGTCATGGAAGCTAACTCGGAAAGGTGTCCCTTGCCCGTCCTGACTGAAGTCCGTCGCCTTGGTGCCGGATGGCCCGTGCTGATCCGGCGCGTTGAAGCGTACATGCAACAAGTTGGCTCGGAAGGCGTCCCGCTCGTCGAGTTCGAAGAAGCGTGTCTCGGGGAGGTCTTCTTCCACGATCGCCACGCGATCGTCCGCGCCCTGAAGGGCAAGCGGGTGATCTTCCCGGTCAGGGACGGCGTTGCGTGGCGCGTGTTCCCGCAAATGCCCGAGAACCGGCGCTTCGAGCGGGACGACGAGACGGCCGTCGAGCAGTGCCTTCGCGTCCTGGCGCCCCATATGCGCGGCCTCACGAGGATCGTCAGGGCTCGGGGAGGCGTAGCGGATCGGGAGGGCAGGCGACGGGAGGCCGAGGCGACGGGTCAGATCGTGACCCTCGTGATGCGGCACGTCGGCAAGGGCCTCGACCTCGACGAGATCAGGACGGCGCTCGAAGACACGTTCACGGCTGAGGCCGTCGAGACCCTGACCCGGCGGCAGCCGATCCTCAAAGTCGGATCAAGCCTCGTATCGCTCCCGAAACGCCCGAAGCGCGCGCCTCGCATCGCAAACGGCCTGCTCCCTCACGACAAGATCGTCGCCCTCGTGAAGAAGGCCAGGCCGAAGGGCATCACGAAGACCCTGCTCCACAAGGCGTATCAACCTCGCATTCCGATGGCCGAGTTTGACGTGCTGCTCGCTGACCTCACGGGCGCCGGCTTCATCGACACTGCGACCATGAAGGTCAGCCACAAAGGACGGCCTGCCCTCGTGTGCGTGCACCCCGAGTTCTCTATGCCCAACGTCGTCAACGGACGGGCGATGATCCACTAGTCTTCAGGCAGGAACGTTCGTCTGCTCGGCAAAGCAAATCAGCATGTCATCGAAGGTAAAAATAATTCATTTCTACATAGAATTGCTTGACATGCTGAAATATCACATATTTGGAGGCTCAGGGTCCTTCCAAGGGGGGTGCCTATGCGGGTAACGCGCGATCTCGGGAGTTGGCTAGATGCGGTGCAAAAAAGCTTCTTTTTTGACTCTGGTATCGTAGCGTCAGACCGCTACATCGCACCCAAATTCAATGGGTTAGAGAAAATTTCTCTGCTTGCTCGGAGCAAACTTCTATATATTTTTTGCTGGTAATGGCTTGGCGGCAGGCAGCAACTAGATGCGGTTCCACCGGCGTGGTACTGCCCTTTGCCAAACAACGGCTAAAGATTGGCGCGTATATGAACCAATTCCCAGAACAAGACGACGGCAGCGTTCTGATCAATGGTCAAAAAAAATATAGAACGGGCTTCCTAAAAGCGTCTTGGATTACCCCCGAGACCAGAAATGTTAAGTTCGCAATTCGAAGAGAAAATTTTTTGAGCTCGCGAAATAATTTGTATCACTACACCTCAATTGGAGGCTTCAAAGGTATAGTTGATAGCGGTGGCTTTTGGGCCAGTGACAATCGATTTCTAAATGACTCTGAAGAAATGCAGCATGGAGCAGAACTTACTGCTGAGATAATTGATTACAAGATACGAAGAAGCAAGAGGTCAGAGTTTAGAAGTATACTTGAGAGAACAAGAGAGGAGATCTTGGCACCAAGGAACTACGGCAACCTAGTAGCTTGCTTTTCCACCGCGCGAGATAGCCTTGAGCAATGGCGTGGATATGGGGCGGCCGGGGGCGTCTGCATCAAGTTGGGAGAAAGAGCCGAAGGTATGCGCCACGTCTTTTTTGGCCCTCATCACATGCTGCATAAAGTTTTCTATCAAAAACGTGACAAGCAGGTTTTAATTTTATCAATAATAAGAAGATATGAAGAACAGTATGAGTTAGATCTTATATCAATGGAGAATGAACTTCACTACAATCACGACAAAAATTACTTCGAGCATATGGTTATGTCGCTGTCATCGAAGATTGTAGGCTTCAAAAATCCCGCTTTCAAGCAGGAATTTGAGAGCAGATTGGTCATACCATACTCATTTGTAAAAGACTACGACGGAGGGCTCAAGTTCAGAGTAACCCAATTCGGACTTATCCCATATGTTTGCACTGGCGACATAAAGGGCGACGAAGGCTTGTTGCCGCTTGAAGAGGTCATGATCGGCCCATCTCCGCATCAAACCCTAATAGCTGAAAGTGTATCCACTTTTCTTCGACATAAGGGTTACTCCAATACGATAGTTAGCCTGTCGCGTGTTCCTTACAGGGCGTGACTGCGATCTAATCAGAGCGCTACCCAAACACCCTCCCCCGCATGTCGGCGGTCATCATGATCGCCGACATGCCTGCCCCCTCGAAATATAGCCGTCGCCACCCCGAGCCGAAGAAGCGCCGCCCCTCGACGGTCACGGTCCCCGAGGGCGTCTGCCCGCATGTGAAGCTTCTATTCGCAGAGATGCGACGCTTGAATATAACGTATCAGGAAGTCGAAGATCGGAGCGGGGTTCAAAGGCCGGCTCTGAAAAGCTGGCGCCACCGCACGAATCCGACCCTGACGAGTATGGAAGCTGCTTTGGCCGTCGTCGGCTATCAGTTTGTGCCCCTTCCGACCGAGATGGCACTTCCCCCGGAGATCGTTGCCGAGCTTCGTCCGATTGCTGAGCGCATTGGCCTTGAGGTTCCGGCCGCCATCCAGCTTGCGGCTGAGATTGCTTATCGAGACAAGCACCTTGCGGATTTAAAAGCTTCGACCTGATCCAGGGCAATTCGGGTCGTCGATGAAGGGGAGCGGGAGAGTTGGCATGCCCCCCGCTCCCCTTCGCATTTGTAGCTACAGGAACAGTCCTGCCCCATTCCAGGGTGCTCGGCACTGTGCGTCCACGTCCTTCGGTCAACTTCAGCGGGCGGCTCTCGGGCCGTCCGCCTTTTGGCGTTGGGGGCGACTCGATCAGCCTCCCTGGCGGGGCGAGGGCGAGCGACAGTCCGGGCGTGGGCACATGCCCGCCGACGCTAGCGAAGTTCTCACATGCCCTTCTCTCGTGATGTGCGGAATGGTCCGCGCAATATGTATGTCGACAATCTTGCGACTGACTTTGCGGATCTTGGCGAAAGTCTTCGCCTTTTGAGCCGTGAGATTTCTGGCCGGAAGGCCCTCCTCGCTGAGGACATTGCCGAGACCGAGATCAGGATCGCCCGTGCACACACCGCGCTCGATCGCATCTCGGAAAGGCTGATCTACTCCCGCCCCGGCCTGCTGACTCCCGGCGCCAACTACAAATTCCACGAGGCGCATATTGTGGAAGCGGAGCGCGCCGCCGCTGCCGCCGCCGCTGCAACGGAGGCGCAGTCGTGAGCGCGATCCTCGACATTATCTTCCCGAAGCGGAAGAAGGCCGCGCCGAGTTCCGCCGAGATCGCGGCCGAGATCGACGCTCGGAAGGCGGCCCTCGCTGACGCGAACGCCCGTAGCGCTGCCTCGAAGACGAAGCGGCAAGCCGCCCTCGACGCCCTCGACGAGGCTGGTATCGCTGCGGCTGAGCGGGACGCGGACGCCGCTCGCATCAGTGCCGAAGTGGCTTCTCGGGCGCTCGGCGACCTTGAGGCGGCTCATGCCGAGCAGGTAAAGCGCGAGGCTGCGGACGCCCTCACGGCCCGCAAGGCTGCCACTGAACGTCGCCTCGCGGGTGAAGTCCCGAGGCTGCTCGCCGATTACGACCGGCAGGCGGCTCAGTTGGCCGAAACGCTCGAAGCTTTGCGTGAGATCGAGACCGAGGCCCTGACGGTCAACGAAGCCCTTCACCGGGCCGGACGCCGCGACGAGGCGCTTCAGAACATCCAACGCCGCTATCGCTTCGAGGCGGGCAAGCAAGAGCCTGATCGCGTCGAGATCGTTGAGGAATGGCACGAGCGCGATCCCGACGGGTCGTGGTCCCGCGCCGTTCAACTCGTTCGGGACAAAGAGACCGGCGAGATGACCCCGCGCTACGGCGGCCGGAAGGTGAAGCGCGAGGTCCGGCATCCCGGTCGGAAGCGCCCCGACACCTACCTCGCTCCTCTCACCGGAATCAGCCTCCCGGCGGGCCGCATTGGCGGCGCTCACCATTGGCCGCGGGGCGAATAGGCTCGTCGAATTACTTGCCTTCAAGATCGCAGCAAACAAGGGAATTTTACAATGACCAGCAAAGTCGATACCCGTCTCACTGCCGATATCAAGCTTCTCTTCCCCGTCAACGTGGGCGGTCAGAACTACACGGCCCTGACGATGCGGCGACCCAAGACCGCCGATGCGCTCGCGGCGGGCCGGGCCAAGCGCGACGAGATGGAGCGCGGTATCTTCCTGCTCGCCCGGCTCTGCGACGTGGCGCCCGACGTGATCGAAGAACTCGACGAGACTGATTTCTTCTCGCTGACCGAGCAGTTGGAGTCTTTCAGGGGGCGGCCCTCGGAAATGTAACCGAACTCAGGCGCGCCGCGCTGACGATCATCGACGTGACGAGCGGAGGCATCGGCCTCCGCGATATCCTCGACATGGATATCGACGACTTCGCTGATTGGGCCGAGGCCGCCATTCAATACCGTCGCGACATGAACAAAGCCCTCGCGAAGGCCCAGAAATCCCGAAGGTAGCCAACACCCGTCATGTCGAAAACCTTCAGCGTTGCCGTCGAGATCGGCGGCCGGATCGCGGCGAGCCTTCCGGCCGCGATCAAGGGCGCCGAGAGCGCCGTCGGCGCAATGGGCCGGCGCATGTCGGCGCTGAACGCCGGGGTCGGTTCGGCATTCAACACGGCCAGTCGCGGTGTTACCGCGGCCGGCAAAACCATCCAGGATGCCGGGCGCTCGGCCACGTCCAACCTCTCGATGCCCCTCGGCATCCTGAGCATGAGCGCCGGGCGCATCGTCTTCGATTTCGAGAAGGCCGGCAATGCGTTGCAGGCTGTGACCGAAATGACCCGTGCTCAGCGGGAAGAGATCGAAAAGCTTGCGCGCGCGCAAAACTACTTCACGCCTCAGGATGCGATGAAGTCGGCGCTGGAACTCGGAAAGACCGGGTTCAATGCCGAGCAGATCAAGGGCACGCTCGAAGGGGCGATGAAGCTCGCGCTGGCCGGCGACATTGCGGCCGAGCGCGCGACCGATATCGTCACGAACGTTCTGACTTCTATGCGCTTGCCGATGGCGAATGCCACGCAAGCCGCTTCTTCCATGAAGCGGGTCGGAGATGTTTTCGCCTACACGGCGAACAAGACCAATACGGACGTTGAAAAGCTCGGCGAGACCTTCAAGTTCGCCGGCCAGATGGCTGCGACCGCGGGCCTGGACGTGGAAACGCTGGCCGCTGCCGCGGGCACCATGGCGAACGCGGGCATTCGCGGCAGCGAGGCGGGTGTTGCCCTGCGCTCGGCGCTCGTGCGGATGGTACGGCCGACGAAGCCGGCGCTCGCGGCGATGACACGCCTCGGGCTGAGCTTCAACGATTTCGTCACGCAGTCCCGCACGGTGAACGCCGACGGCATCCTGAATAGCCTCAAGCTTCAGGGCGTCGACGCCTCGAAGGCGCACGGGGCGATCAACAAGATCCTGTCCGATCCCAAGGCGAAGTACGATGTCGGCGATACCGTCGCCAAGATCACGGATGCCATTCAGCGGGCGGCCGGGACGGCGGGCGGTGCGATGGACCGCGACAAGCTGGCCGAGGGCATCACGGATGCCATGATCGGCGCGGCCGATAAGGTCGATTTCGTGGGGTTCCTGCGGGCGCTGAAGGCGAAGGGCGCGTCCCTTGGGGATCTCACGGCGATCTTCCAGACTCAGCACGGCGGCCGTATGGGGACTCTCCTACAGGGCGTGCTTGTCGACGCGATCGATGATATCCGCAAGAACGCGCCCGGCTATAATGACCGAGCCGTCGAATTACGTCTTCAGGGCGTCGTCGGGGCCGTCTACCGGCTCAATTCCGCTTATTCGAACCTCTGGATCACGCTCGCTGAAACGGGTGTGCTCGATACCGTCTCGGAAGCGCTCGAAGGCGTCTCGGACGGCCTGAAGCGCCTCCAGAAGTCGAACCCCGCGCTGCTCAAGTTCGGCACGTATGCCGCGCTCGGCGCCGTCGCGCTCGGGCCGCTCATGATGGTTGCGGGTGGGGCCGTGCGGGCGATCGGCTTGCTCGGCGGCAGCCTGTTGTTCCTTGCCCGCGCGGCAACGGTGGGGTTGGCGGCGAACCTGCTCGGGGCCGCAAAGGGCATCGCGGCAGTGGGCGTAGCAGCGTCTGCCGGGGTCGTGGCGCGCGTGCGGGCGCTGGCGGCGGGTCTGATCGCCCTCGGGGCGGTCGGCGGCTCTCGGGCCGTCCTGGCGGCTGCGGGCGCTTCGCTGCTCGGCTTGGGACGATCCGTGCTCGCGTTTCCCGTCGTGGCTCTCCGCGCGATCGGCGGGGCGATGCTGGCCCTCGTCGCGAACCCGGTTGGCATCGCGATCACGGCGATCGTCGCGGGCCTGACTGCGCTCGGGGTGTGGGTCTACAACAACTGGGACGGGATCAAGACCTTCTTCTCGGCCTTCGGCGAGAGCTTCATGAAGGGGCTTGGCCCCGAGGCTTCCGGTGCCGTCAAGAAGGTCACGGAAGGTCTGCAGTCCGTTTGGGATTGGTTCTCGAAGATCCTAGGACCGCTCGACGAGAGCGGGGAGAAGTGGAAGTCCTGGGGCGAGAGCGCCGGGACGGCGACTGCCGAACTCGTCAAAGGCATCGCCGCGCTTCCCGGGAAGGCCATAGCCGCTGCCGGGGAGTTCGGTAGCGCCATGATGGGTCTCGCCCAAAATGGCTGGGACGCCGCCAAAAGCGTTGATTGGGCGGGCCTCGGCTCGGCGATCATTGATGGGATCGTGTCGGGCGTCACGGGCGCCGCGGGCCGCCTTGTCGACGCCGTGAAGGGCGCCGCGTCTCGGGCCTGGAACAGCGCGAAAGGCGTCTTCGGCGGCGCCACGCCGACGCCAGCGACCCCGAACGCGACCCCGCGCGGCGGCAGCCCCCTCGAAGCCCGTGCGCTCGGCGGTCCGGTCCGGGGCGGCGTCCCCTACCTCGTCGGCGAGCGTGGCCCCGAGATCTTCGTACCCCGTGCGACCGGGCGGATCGAGACCAACGGCACGCTCCGCAAGCTGTCGGCGATCGGCGGCGCGGAGGGGTCGAACCGTCGGCTCGCGAGCATCGGCGCCGAAGACGGCACGCCGCCGGTACGGGTACCGACGGCTGACGCGATGGTCCATCTCGGCGCGACCTCTCAGCCGGTCTCGAAGAACGTGCGCGGCGGCAACGTGTCGGTCGTCAACAACTGGACGATCAGCGGGGACGCTGACTCCCCCGCGATGCGGCAGCGGATGGCGCGTGAGGTCGAGCGCGCCATCGAGCGGGTGCTTGCCCGGCATGAGTCGGAGCAGCGCGGATTACTGAGCGACTGAGGAGAGCATGATGACGAGAGACACCGATAAGGCCCCCCGCGGCTTCGCCGATCCGCACCCGGACTACAGCGCCCTTTGCATCCTTCCCAATGGGAAGATCGAGACGAAGGGGCAGGCCGAATTGGACGGCTTCACCATCAGGACCGCCTCGCCTATGCCGAGCCCGGTTCTGCCGCCCGCGCGACCCGTTGTCCCGGTCAGGCCGCCGAAGGCCGCCGCCCCGGCGCCGTCCCCGATCGTGCTCGCGGAGCGCGCGCGGGCTCAAGCGATCATCGCCATGACGCTCAAGGGTGCCGAGGCTGAGGCCGACAAGGCGATCCGCTCGGGCATGTCGGTTGCGGAGTTCGAAGGCAGCCTCGCGGCTTGGGCGATCCTCGACTCGCGTCGGCGGGCCGCGGGAGGCTGACTGCTGCTACGTCGCAGGGCCGGATTTCGCAGCCGTGGATGCGGGAGAAGTTTCAGGAGCTTCAACCGCTTGCCACTCGAGGCTGCCATCCGGTGCTGCTCCGACCGCCCGCGCTATCGGCGCACGCGCATACAAGCCAAACCCGAGATAATCCACGACGCGCAGAGCTTCAAAGCCTTCCCATTCGAACTTCTCGTCAAACGCTTGTGGTCTGATAGCCACATTCAGGCCGCCTCTATGCGCCACGCTCGGGTAAGCGAATCCATCCAACTGCCCCGGCTCAAATAATATCTCTGAAAGCGCGCTAGATATTTTGTAGTCCTTTGCGCGAAATGCCGTTTGAGAAAACATATCTGCAAAAAACGCATCAACTAATTCCGTCCTGACGTTACTTTCCAGGGGCCTCTGAGACATGACTCCAGCAAGCCACTGCTTTGCCTGTTCGTCGCCAACAAGGGGCAGGCCGTATCTTCTGATGTGGTCAATCTCACCTATGCAATTTAGGCTAATACTACTGTCTTTTTTTAGCCGCGCCTTACCAATATAGAAAGTATCACCTATCTCAGGTCCCAGCTCAGAAAATACAGTATCTTCATTAAGCGCCCCATAAAACACAGTGGTGCCAACTCGATTGCAGCGCCCCCACGATGACCCCAATGCGAGAGGTTTGTAAGAGAATCGAGATGCGTTCGCCGGCAACTGAGAGTCGCCAACGAATGCGCGAAAGACGCTTAACTCCGGAAGCGAGTATCCAACGAAAGGAACATCTCGAAGCAGTGCGTCGACGATTTTCTTCACATTGTCGTATGGTAGCCGTAGGGCCGAGCCACCCCTCAGTTGCTCGATAAGGGCAAGGGCCACTTGAATGCTTCTCGCACTCTGAACGATATCGTCGGCCTGAAACCCTCCCAGCTTAACGTTGCCGTCCGACATGCTGTCCCCCCTGACCCCCCGCATCCTCACCAAGGCTCAAGCCGCCGCGTATTGCGGCTTGACCGTCTCAGGCTTCGAGGATTGGGTAAGAAAGAGCAAGCTTCCTAACGCTATGAAGGGCACGCGCCGTTGGGACAGAGCGGCGATCGACATTGCGCTCGATCTCTTTATCGGGCATCGATCGCACCGCCCCGCCGCCGAAAACGGGCAGCCTCGCCCTCTTCATCGAGCAGCGGAATGCGCGGAAGGCAGCCGAAGCGGCGGCTCGCGCCGAAGCCGAGAAGGGCGGCAAAGCGACTGGCCGAGGTAGAGCGAAGCGCAACAGTCCGTAACAGTTGCAGCCGGCAGATAGCCGTACCCCAAGCCGTACCCGGAATGGACAGACCCATACGGTATCGTTCTACCGTATCCGCGGTCGTCGCTAAATTGTTGCGATTGTTGGTAAAATGGCGCGCCCGAAAGGATTCGAACCTCTGACCCCCAGATTCGTAGTTTAGCATCCAAGCACGCACCCCTCATGTCGGCTTTAAAATTTTCTTTTTCAACCAACGGCTTGCCGCTTAATCGGGCGCCGGTTAGGTGCATGCAGGCTTGGTGTTGAGGCAGAGTTTGTGGGCGGGTTGGGTCCCGTTTGGGGATCGTTCTGGCAGCGGTTGGCAACAAGCAAGCCGCTGCGCGACACGTCGCAGATTGCAGAAAACTTCGTGATTTGGTCACGCTCTCAAAGACCGCTGCAACGGGTTGCACCATCGGGTAGCTGCAGATCGAGCTCCAGATCTGATCGCTCACGCGAATCACAGTAGCATTTAGGGGTAAAAATCCCGTGGCTTAGGGCTTGAACTCGACGCGTTGTATTCAAGCATCTGAAGAGCTTGGAAACGTCCGCTTCCTTGCGGCGCTTTCGACCACGACCTACGGCCGGAACGGGTGGGTTTCTGTTAGTCCACTGTCAGGATGCAAAATCGACGGGCCGGACGTTCTCTCAGATCGTAACGATCGACGGTTTCGCGACCAGAGCGGCCGTCGCCGATCAATAAGCCAACTGCCGTAAGCGGACATGCAAAATGGCATGTCGCAGGCTGCTGTTGCTTGATGGAGTTCGCTTTGAGGGCATCTCGAAAGCGGGCGTCGGGCGGGCCTGTGACGGTGTTACGCCGCGTGAGGAGTCAGAGCGTCGGGTTACCGTACCAGTGGCTCGCAACGACCCTGATTTGAGCCGGTCATCGTCGCGGCACGGAGTTCGCCACGGCCCGGAAGCGCACGACCTAGCAGGGCGGCTTGGACAGCGCCTCGCCGGCATTGAGCACAGCCGAACGATCCAGCTTTCTAACGGTGGCGTACATTCACCCGTTGGGTCCCGAGCTGATGTTCTCCGCCCAGGCGAGCCGCTCCGGATCGCGCGTAGACCCGGCCCCGCGCTGTCACGCCGATTGCGCCGTCCGTCACGTAGACCTGCGTGCCGGCGCCGGATCAGGAGGCAACGTCGCGGCTCGCTTGGTTGACCGAGGTTGTGTTAACCTTCGCCTCGATCTTGGCCGCCGTTCAGGAATTTCGCAGCGAAACGTGACCACACCGACTAAGATTCAGATCGACGCGATCAACGGTGCCCAAACACCCGGCTGGCCTTCCGTCTACGTGGTAGGTTCGTTCGACACCCGCATAACTTTCTTCTCGCAGCAAGCGCGCGGGTTGAACTTGGCTTGCGCCCTCGTCCGCGCCGGCCTCCTTTCCGGGAAATCGCGCTTCGCGGTCGTCGGCGCGGGCGCGGCCGGGCTCGCGGTCGCCTCGGGACTCTCGCTCCTGCTGCCGGATGCCGAGATCGATATCTACGAACGCGAGCAGGACCCCTTGCACTTGCAGCGCGGTTGCCTCCAGCGCAACCTTCACCCTCACATCTACGAGTGGCCGAGAGTAGGAGCACTTCAATCTCGCGCGAGCCTGCCTCTTCTGGATTGGGAAGCAGGATCGGCCACGACCGTCGCCGCCGAGGTGACGACGGCGTTCAAGACGCTCCAGGCCCACCGCCCGGGGCTGCGGCTGCACACGCTCCGCGAGGTTACGGCGGTTGAGCGCGTGGGCGCGAGCGACTGCCGGGTGCGACTTCAGGACGTCGACGGGGTCAATCCCCGCGCTGCCGCGTACGGCGCAGTGTTTCTGACCATCGGGTTTGGGCGCGAGCGCAGGCTCGCGGGGGCGCCCTGGCAATCTTATTGGTCAGACCGCGGTGTTCCCCAAGCGCCGAAGTATGCGGATCGTGAGACGCGCATCTTGGTGACCGGCGGGGGCGACGGCGGCCTGATCGATCTTTGTGCTGCGGCGCTCCGGGACTTCGACCATACGCAACTCATCGGGCTCGTCACTGGGTGGCCCGGAATCGACCGCTTGGCCGACGAGTTGATCAGGATCGACGGCGAGGCCGATCGGGCGGGCCTAAGCTTCGACTTCATGGAGGCTTACGACCGTGAGGTAGGACCTGCCCTCCGCGACGACGGCCTGATCGACGCCGTTGCGGAGCGGCTGCGGCGCCGCGTGCGGTTGCTCTTCAACACCGCGCGCCCACGGCCGCTCGAGCAGCCGTCCTCCACGCTGAACCGGTTGCTGGTTTACCTTCTCTTCCGGGCCGCCGAGCAGGCGGGAACGCCCATCGAGCACCACAATGGGCGAATTTCCTCCGACAGCGCCCACCCTGACTCTTACCTCTGCGAGGGGTTCGGGCGTGTTGAGGCCGACGAGATCTTTGTGCGGCATGGTGCGGCCAAGAAGGATGCCTTCGCTTCCTTCGCCGAGATACGCGACGCGTACGAAGCCGAGCACGCGCGCTGGCTGGCCGCCGATCCCAGGCGCGCCGTGCCACCACAGCTCGACGACGAGGCGCGGACGGTCCTCGAAGGAGCGCTCCGGGCGCTCGAGCGCCCAGCGAACCAGAGGGGCGAGGCGCGCGCGACAGCTGTTGCAAACGCGGCGCCCAGCACCACGAACGAGCGAAAGTCCGACACCGTTGCTCACGATCTCCGCCCCTACGAGAGGGCCGAGTTGGAGCGGAGTGCGCCGCGTTTGAGAACCGCAATTGCGAGGCGCCTCAGCGACAACGCCAAGCAGAAGTTGATCGCCTCCAAAAATCTGCTTGCGTCATACGCGCGGGGTGCCGTCGTGCTGGGCGCGTCCGGCTACGGCAAGACCAGTCTCGCCGCCGCCTTGCTGCGCGAGGCAATCGAGAACCGCTGGGCCGGCACGTCGTCTCGAGTGCCTTTCGAGGTCTTCCTTCCCGACGTGCCTCTCGAGACTGATGGTCTCCAAAAATACATCTACGATCGTATTCGGGCCCATGCGCCGGCATTTGACCAGGAAGCCTTACGTGCCCACGGGAGGTCCGATGGCTTCGTCCTTCTAGCGGACGGCTACGAACGATTGCCGCTGCCGGCCCGCACATTCGTTTCGACGATGTTGCGGAGCCTCCTTAGGGACTTTCCTGCGACCCAGTTGTTTATTTTCTCGCGTGGCCAAGCCAGCCCGGTCGGGTTGGAGCTGCCCACGCTCGAACTTCTCGAATACGAGCATGACGACCTGCGAGAGCTCGCGCGCCAACGTAGCGAGGATGCCGAGAATCTCCGCTTCGCCATGCACGACGCACCTGCGTACATCTACCGGATCTGCCGGCATCCGCTGATCGCCGATCTCGTGCTCGAGCACTACCGATGGCACGGGCGGCACCCGACGCAGATTGCTCCGCTGTACGAACGGTGGCTCGACCGGGTACTTGACGCGTTCAGCCCGCTGCACCGCGCTGCCTACCGCGGCCTGCTCGATCGCCTAGCCGAGGAAACGCGTCACGGCCCAGTCACCGTCTCGCGCGCGACGGAGTTGGCGCACGCTCTCCCCGACCCGCACGCCACCCTTGAAAAGCTGGTCGACGCCGACGCCGTCAGCGTCCGCGGCAGCACGCTGGAACTCCGGCATGAAGCGTTGGCTGATTATCTGCGGGCGATGCGCTTCTCGACGCTACCGCCCGAAGCGTTCGAAGAGGAGCTGCGTTCGCTCGAAGTCGACGCGTCATCCCAGCTCCCGTTCCTTCTCGTCGCCACGGCCCAGACGGCCGAGGCGCGTCGCGTCGCGTGGCAGGCACTGGCGAGAAAGGACCTGAAGGCGGCGATCGGTGGCCTGCGGTTCGCGTTCGGCGACGATAAAGCGTCCGACGCTGGTCCTTCAGTTAGGCGGTCCACGGCGTTTTTTTCCGACATCCTCGACGGGTTCGACGGCGTGGTAGAGCCACACTTCGCCGACATCGCAGAGCGGCTTCAGGCGACGGCGGCAAACTGTCCGGTTGCCCGCTTGGGCATCGTAGGTTTGGTCTCGGCGGAGACCGCCAGCTACTCGTTCGAGGATGCCGAGGACGGGGTTGCTCGTGTTCGCGTCGGCCAAGGGCAACGGCGAAGCAGTTTCTATGGGCGCTCCTTGCGTCGAGCGGGCTTCGGCTTCGACGCGGGACGGTTCTTTGGGGTCGCTCATGTGCGAGACGCCCTCCAGGAGCTCATCAAGCAGCGCAACCTCCCTGGTGGTCCGGTCTGGACTGAAGAGCTCACGATCGGCCGCCTCCGCCACCTCCAACGCGAGTACGAGGTCCCGATCACTTGGCCTGCCGACGTCGGCGCAGTGGTCGATTTCCTTCGCCCACACCGCGAATTCCGCTTGGTCGCCGGAGGCTTTTCGGGGGGCCAAACGTTCGCGATCAGCGAACTCATCGACGATCTCGGCTATTTGGCCAATGAGGGTGTCGCTCACCTAACGCCATGGTGGGACGTCGCCAAGGAACCCGACCTTCAAACGCAGGAGGGGCGGGCCTCCTTCTCACGGGCGCTGGACACCTACCATCGACGCCGCCAGATCGCGTACCGAGAAGTCGCCGAGCGCAGCATGCCCCGCGTCGTGCCGCTTCTGCGCACGCTGCGCACAATGCCCTTCCGGTTCGAGATCGAAGTCGAAGTGCACGACCGCCGCGGGCACGCGGATATCGCGCTGCACCACCGACGCTGGCCGGTCCGGTCGTACGACGAGGCGGGAGCGGACGTGTCGTTCCCCGGCATCCTGTCGGACATGAAATCGGACGAGAGCGTGGACGCTTACGTCCGCCGGACGGAGGAACTTCTCGAGCGGTTCGGGCGCTCCTTCCCCGAGCGGCGGGTCGTTTGGGGGCAAACGCGGGCGCCCGATTTCGACGGTCACAATCTCTTCCCGGAGGATCAGCCGGACGAATCGGCAGTGGTGCGCGGCGCGATGCGGTGGTTGTTGGAGGACATCAAAGACCTGTTCTCAGAGTTGCCGAGCTATGCAACGGTCTGAGTGCGCGGTTGGGTTCATTTAAGAACTTCGCAACGGGTAAGCTAAACATCAGCTTTGGCATTCCAGAAGCCGAGAGCCACGAGGCTGCCTTCAGCCAGCTTTATGCGTGCGGAGGTTTTGCGTCTTTTGTCCGCGATCGGGCATCGCGCTGGGGAGCCTAAACGACTGGGTTGGGTCGGAGGTAGAGCGTCCGCTTCAGGACTGAGGGTTTTCTCTCTACCCATCACCGACGTTCCGCGTTGCAACCCGTTGCAACGGCACCCTCATTGATTTGGTCATGAGCTTGAAGACCGCTGCAACGGGTTGCGCCGACGGACAATCGCAGGCTAGGTGCAAGATTGATGGCGCCTTAACTATAGGACGTTCATTCCGTCCTTGGGTGCCAAACACGAACTTGCCGACCCTTCTGCTAGCTCATGCCATCTTGTGCATCAGGCTCTACCTCGTTTTGTGGGGAGGCTGGCGCTTTCATCGCCGTCTTCCAAGATACGGTCTAAGGGTATCAAAGTTGGGGGCAGGACCACCGCGACCAAAACTGATGACGGTTCAGCGGTCCTCAGGCTGCGGGCTCGCGCTTCGCGGCCTGCGGAAGCTCGAAGCCGGCCTGAACCATCTTCTGGACCATGTACTTGAGGGCATTGCGCTCGGAGGCCGGAAGCCTGATGTCGCCGCGGGACAGACGCTTCAGGGCTGCGTCCGACTTGGGAGTTAATAGGCGGCGGCTCCGGGCGAAGCTTAGGTATGGCTGGGTATCACTCAGCATGGCAACGAGGACGTGGTCGAAGTCGACGTCCTTTTCGACCTTCTGCGCAGCGACAGATGACTTGCGTGCCTTTTTGGCCTCGTCGTGCTCGATGAGCAGGCCGTCGAGCCGGACGTCGAAGGCGTACTTCGACGCGGCCACCGTCGCCCAGCAGGCCTGCTGCTTGCAGTACTCGCCGACGTTCTTCATCGCCGGTGGCGCGTCCTTGATGGTTTCTGCTACCTGCGGCGCGATCTGCGCCAAAGCGTCGGCGACCTCAGCGGGCAGTTCCTGCCGCTGCCACACGACACTCAGCGAGATCTCTTGGCCGCGCCGCTGAAGCTGATGAACGAGCCAAGCGATGGTGTAAGTGACAATCTGCGCCTTGTAGCCGCGATCGTCCTGATACCAGTCCGAGCGACCGACGATCCGGTCAAGGCCGCGGAAGATGATCGCCTCAGCGACTACGTCGCGGAACCAGTGCTCGTTGAATGGAGCTTCCGAGGCCTCCCAGGCCTTGCCGGTCTTCTCGGCGAACTCCAGGAAGCATTTCTGGGCGCCCCGGCTGACAATATGTGGCTGGCACTCGAAAGTGACCTCGAATTTGGCGAGATCGGTCTTGTCGATGAATTGCTCGCGCGGGAACTCCAGCTCGAACTTCCGGCGCTCGGCCTGCGTCCCATATGCGAGCTTGTCGCGGTACTGGCCGCGGGCGCGTTCGTAGAACCACTTCGAGCCGGACAGCGCCCCGGGCTTCGGCGGCGCGGACAGGTCGCGCGAGATGCGCTCAAGCACGAGGTGGATCGGGTGGCTTGAGAAGAAGTCAGCCTCGCTGATCTTGTTCTGGGTGTTGGCGTACCGCGAGATCAGCGGCACGACCTCTTCGAGCCGGTCGGGGTTCACCACCGACAGCTTCATCTGGACGAAGACCCGGCTGAGGTCGGCCTTGCGATCCTTCCGCGCGCTGTCGCTAGCGTAGAGGATCGAGGCGGTCGTCTGGCCGCCGTTGACGATCTGGAGATTGTCGACGGACGCGATGCCGAGGCCGCCGCCGGGTAGTTGGGCTGTGGTGATGCCGGCCGCTGTCGCGGTAAGACCGTTGTTGTAGGCGAAGAACATCTCCGGCGCCGCTTCGAGCGTTCTGACGATGCCGGCGTTCACCTTGGTCCGGGCCTGGAGAAAGGTGCGGACGTTCTGCTCCAACAACTTGGCGCCGTAGAGCCCATAGATTTCGGCCAGAAAGGTTCCTGGCACGGCGACCAAGTAGGAAGTGTGCTCGCCGTCGATACTGTGCGCCGGCAGGCACGGCAGGGGTGAGCCGTTGACGGCGGTGACGTCAATCTCGATGGGTTCGACGCCGCCCTTGGAGCTGAGGATGCTGGCGTAGCGTGCGAAGTCCAGGACGCTGCATACGAAGGGAACGCCGAGCACCTTGCCGGTCATCTCCGGCGTGCGGCGCGTGGAGAGGCGGGCGCTGGAGAAGGCCACGACGCGGATGCGCTTGATCTGGCTGCGGCCGTCGTAGATGGGCCAAGCGGCCTGGAAGGCCGGGCTGGTCTCGTCAACGGCGTTGATGAAGGAGGGCTGCACCGCCAGCTCGCAGAAGCGGCGGACGCGCTCGAATAGTCTGTCAATCTGCGCCGCGTTCAGTGTCTCTAGGTCCCGCCCGGCACGGAAGTCGGAGATGGCCAGATAGAGGTCGCCCCGCTCACGATCCAGGGCGAAGCCATCGACTTGATAGGCGCCGCGCCCTTCATTGCGCGCTGGGGTGTAGGTCAGGTCGATGCAGTCGCCGTTCTCCGCAGCGAGCTTGCCGTAGAGCTTGAAGAAGGCCGCTGCCTGCGGCTCGGCGGACGCCTCTGCCTCGAACAGCAGATCCTCCAGGAAGCGTTCATGCGCTTCGTCCAGCCCGAGGGCGCTCACGCGAAAACCTTGGCTAGTGTGTCGTCCAGGTCGACCGCGAAGCTCTGACAGGCGCTGAGCAGGATCGCGTAGGACACCGCATGCACGCCATTTGGCAGCATGCCCGGCGTCAACCGGGGAAAGCCGTCCCGCACCTCGAACAATCGCCGATCAATCAGTAGCCACTCGGGCTCGTCGTATTCCTCACGCCTAACGTAGTGGCAGGCCTCAAGGGCGTCCTCGACCTGTTCGAGAACAGCCGGGCTGGCCGCCGTGATTTGGTCGGTGAGGTCGTCGATTAGTGCGTTGAGCGAGACCGCGCCGCCGCCAGACGGCGCGCGCGCCACAGCTTGGTGGCAGAGCAGCAGACGGCTCCCGGCAGTATCAAGCTGGGCTTCCGAGGAGACCAGCAGCCGCTGGTCAGAGGTAGAGAGCTGTGTCTTTACCTCGACCTGCCAAGCGCCGATGGCGAAATCCTGTTCCTCGCGGTGAGCGCCCCGCCAAGCCCCCACGCCGCCGGCTACCCCGGCGCGGGGTATGACCTGATCGCGCAAGAACAGCAGTTCCCCGACGAGGCCGATGACCTCTTCGGTGGTGAGCAGCCCTTCGCGGCGCCGGCGCAGCATGTTGTGCCAGTCCGCCAGCCGCCGCAGCACCAGCCGAATGCCTGGGCCATTCGCGCCGCGTGGGTCGTCAGCCGTAGCGTCGAGTAGATGGCCGCAGAGCGCACGGAAGATGTCGAACTGGTCGCGGTCCTCCAGCGTCAGCACCAGCCGCGCCCCATCACCCGACCGCCGTTCAATTGAGACGTCGATGCCATTGAGCTTCGGCGGCTTTGGAAGCTCGCGGCACCCGTCGTCGGCCGCCAGGGCGAAGATGTACTGGCCTGCATGATTGCGGCCCCGGAAGAATTCGAGCGGATGCGTGGGCGAGGCGCGCCGGACGTTGTCGGCTTGCGGATTGGCCGCCGGAGCGATGTCGCGCCAGTCGCTCTGGTCCATCTACTCGCTCTCCACCAGCATGGCTTCGTCGTCTTCCGCCTCGGCGTTGGCCGCCTCTTCAATCTGTCGGCGATAGACGGTGTTGACCTGATAGATCCGCTCGTCGGTAGGCTTACTCGTTCCAGGCAGGCAGAAGCTGAGGGTGACGACCGACCCCTTCAACTTCATGCCCTCCATTGTCTCGTTGGTCGTAAAGACGTGGATCAGCAACAGCGGACGCGAGCGCTGGGCGCAGTAGGCCTTGTCTCCGCGAAGTTCGCCGCTCGCCTTCAGTGCGTCACCCTTAGCGATCTGATCCTTGTCCAGACCGATCTGCGCGTCGTTGGGGTCGGCGACGCGGTTGCGTCCTGCTGTGACCCGAAAGCCGCCGTCCACCACATCGCCGGACTCGCGCTTACGCAGCGTGAAGGACATGCCGGGGGCGAGGACATCGGGCGTGGGCGTTCCGCCGGACGGATGCGGGATCGCGACGTCCCACTCGGACATCTCGTCCCGCAGCCGGTCGGAGAAGTAGTCCATGAACAGGCTGATATTGCCGCTGATCGGTCCCAGATCGACGTGAGCCGGTGAGAAGCTGAACGACTTAAGCAAGGTCATGACGGCGCGGCCGGGGGCCGCCTCCCAGATGATCGCTTGGCCGGTGGTCTTTGCGGACGGCGAGCCGAGGCCGCCGACGAAGGTCTGGACGGCCTTGAGGTTGTCGGCGTTCACGGCTGAGCTGTTGGGAATGATGTAACCTTCCAGGTGACGCACGGAGTAGTCCTGCGCGATCTTCATCTGGGTCGCCGTGCGCATCTTATTGGCGGCCGTGATGCGGATCGCCGTTGGGCTCTCCCGGACCTTCAGACCGAAGTGCTCAGGTGTCATGCCCAGGCCGTGCATCCGGCGAACTTCGTCACGGAGCTCTTCGATTGCGCCGTTGATTTCGCGGTAGTGGTCCAGCGCCAGCTTCGGCAGGTAGACCCGGCAGACATCCTCATAGCCAGGGCGGTAGCCGAACCAGCGCGCCATCTGCATCAGGGTGTCCGACGCGGCGGTGTTGCGCAGGATGTAGGAGACCGTCAGCCCTTCGAGCGTCAGGCCACGCGAGAGGGCGAGGCCGCCGATGGCTATGACGTGCAGGCCGTTCTCACGATGGGCGCGGTAGTCGAGGGCGCCTCCCTTCATGTTAACAGTCAGAGGCTGGACCCGGGCCGCCTCCGCCAGGACGGTGCGGACCGCGTCGAAGGCCTCCTCGCCGTCACCGAACTCGCGCTCGAAATCGTCACGGAACTCGGCAATAACAGGATCGCTCAGAGGATCAGGCCCCATTGCGTTGGCGGCGGCATTCTGAAGAGTTTGGAGGTAGATGTAGACCTCGCCCTGGACCTTCTCCTGAATGGCGTTGAACCGGCTCACATTGATCATCATCGTGCAGTGCTGGCGGCCCTGGCCGCGCAGGATGCGGATGGCGCGCGTCAGCACGAAGACCCGCACCGCCGTCAGCAGCGACGGCGGCAGGGTCACCGAGTGATCGGCCTTGTGGTTCAGCGGCAGGTGCGCGACGTAATCCTTCACCAGCTCGACCATGGGTTCGCGCAGGTCGCCGTCATCCGCGAACACCCGAGAGGCGCCGACGTAAGTGTTCGGCGGATCGAGAGTCTTGATGAAATGCTTCGGAAACAGATCGTCCTTCAGCATTTCGTCGTTGCTATCGGGGTCGATGAAGATGTTGGCGAAGGGCGTAGCCGTATAGCCGACGTAGGTCCGCCGCTCGAAAAGGGCCATGATCTCACGGATGACGCCGTTTATCGCCGTGGTCGCCTTGGGGTCTTTTGATGTGTTGATTGACGCGTTGTCGGCCTCATCGTCGATCAGCATTAGGGGCGAGGAGATGACCTGCCCATGGCCTTGTTCGATCAGCCAGTCGCGCAGCTTGGACAACGTAGCCTTGTTCTTCTTACACACGAAGATGATTGGCTCATTGTGAGCAACTATGCTGAACACGACGCCACTACCCGGATCGCGGGTGAAGTCCTTGTCCCTCGACGTCCCATAGGCCGGGAACCGCTTCTTCATAGCGTAGGTAAGGATCGGCAGCGGTTCCGCGGCCAGAGCGTGAAACACCGACTTCTTGCCGATGAAGGTCTCGTCCAACCGCTCCTGGGTTTGGGTGCGCAGCGAGTTGGTGATACCGGCCAGCAGGATGATCGTGCGGTAGCCGGCGTCCGCCGCCTTGCAGATCAGGGCGGAGTAGTTGGTCGTCTTGCCCGACTGGACATGGCCCATGACCATGCCACGGCGGGAGCCGACCTCTGGCCTCAGGGGATTGCCTGAAAAGTCAAGAATCTGATCGGTGACCGCGTCGAGCGTGGCCACCACCGGCGCCGCAAGCGAGCCGCCTTCGAGGTAGTATCGCTTAAGTCTGTTCCAGTAATAGAAGTCGATGCTAGAGCTGTTCTCGTTCAACCAGGGCTTGAAGTCATTGAATACCGAATACCCGCGGGTCTGAGTTTGGGTGAAGCTGGACTCCAGCGCCCGCAGCACCTCAGCCTTCTCTTCGTCGTCTAACCGGAAGGGTGAACCTTCGAGTTCCGCGGCGATGGCGCCGGCGGGCAGAGGCTGGCCATTGCCGACTTCGTCCGCATACTTTTTGCCGAGGCTCATGGTCAGGTAGGCTAGTTCGGCGCTCAGATCACGCATTCATCCAGCCCTTTTCTTTGAGTACGACTTCGGTGGCGCCCCAGGCCTCGCACCACGGTTCGGTCACCCGCAGCAGGGCTTCTAGGGCGGCGAAGTCGCCACCAGCCTGCAACAGCAGCATGGGCAGGGCGGCGTTGAGGTCGGCCTTGAACACGACCGGGTCGGTGAGCGTCTGGTGGATCGCATCGGGCTCGCGCGCGGCGTCCTGGGTAAAGGCGGCCACCGGGAAGGCCTGCTCGATCACCTTCAGCGCGGTGCTGGCGGTCTGCTTCTGATGATCGTTGCCCGCTTCCAGCAGTGCGTCAATCACCGGATGCTCGCGATTGATGGTGTAGCGCACCTCGCCGCCGCGGGCGTAGCGGCTCCAGACCGATGTCGTGCCAGCCCGGTCCAGCCGGCCGCCTCGGGACCTGAAGACCTTCGACGAACGTCGGCGCAGGCCTTCGACGATCTGGCGCAGCCGGTTGCGCAATGCCGCCGGAAGCTGGGCGTCCGACTTGTCGATGGTAATCTTCCAGATGTGATCCAGCGCGTTGGGAAGATCGACGCGCACCCGTACGAGCTGTGACAGCTCGCCGTGACGCAGCAACCGGAACCAAGTGCCGCTGATGATGAGGCGATGGCTGCGATAGACGTAGAAGCCCTGGTTGCGGAGGAAGCCTTCCTCGCCGCCGAGCTGGTCATGCTGATCAGGCAACAGCTTAGAGTAGTGCGGTAGAATGTAGGGTTGGATTTCGATGGTCCGCCCGCCGATCTCCAGCTGCTCGGCTTCGAGCTGCTGTGTCGCCTTATGATCGCGGTAAAAGGGGTCGAGCCCGTCGATCTTTCTATTGTTGAGGCGCAGAATCAGCTTGCGGCCCCGGACCTCGCCGGAAAGGTAGCGGTGGAAGATCAGCGCCAACCGTTTGCCTGCATGGACGATCAGGGCGTTGAACTCGGCCTGAGTGAGTGTGCCATTCTCCGAAAGTCGGTCACAGTTCGACCAGATCACTTCGACACCGTCATCCGCCAGCACTTCCGGTGAGGCCAGGGCGGCGATCTCGTCGGCGTCGAGCACGCCCATGCGCCAAGCGTCCACATCAGCCAAGTTCCAGACGCAGCCGCTCAGCTCGCCGTTTCGGCGGCTGATGACGGTCAGGCGCGCGCATTGAGAAAAGGACGCTGACTTCATCCCCCAACCGAAACGACCAAGATCATCCGGCGACCGTTCCGCAAGGGGATTACTGCTGGCCGGGCGCATGGCATCGCGAAGCTCCTGGCCGGTCAGACCATGGCCGTCGTCGCGGACGCGGATTTCAGGATCGCCGCCTTTGTAGCTGCAGGTCAGGGCAATCTCGCGGGCGCCGGCCTTGATGCTGTTGTCGATCAGGTCGGCCAAGGCGCTGGGCAGGTCATAATTCCCGAAGCTCCGCGCTGACATCATCAGGGAGGCCGCGTCTGGCGGATTTGACTCGTATTTCATCGGGCTGTCGGCCGTTCCGCGAACCGCGTCCGAATCCTGTCTGGACCTAACGCCATCCGCCCCCCCCCCGCACTAGGCGATAACTACGCTTACAGGTCGGCTACCATGAGTAGATGAACGCCGTTGGCTCAGCTCAGGCGGCTTGCGAGGCTGCCTCGTCCTGCGCCGGCTGGATCGGCTTGCGCAGAAGGTCCTCCTTGAGCCGCCGAGCCACAGCCTCGGCCAGCAGCGGCGGCACGGCGTTGCCGATCTGGCGAAAGGCCGCATTCATGGCGCCCGCGAAGCGGAAACTGTCGGGGAAGGACTGGAGCCGCGCTGCTTCCCGCACCGAGACGGTCCGCCTTTGCGCGCTATCCCAATGGATGTGCGAATACGTGTCCTTACCCATGTGGGCCGTAAGCGTCCGAGACGGCATGGCCGGGTTCAGCTTCCACCACTTGTTGGGGAATTTTCCCGGATCGTAGGGCGGCACATGCTTTGCGCGCAGCTCATCCCAGGCCGCCGAGCCTTTGCGGGGCCGCACGGCCAGGGCCTCCAGCTTTTCCTTGAAGATCGTCTCGGCGACGGCGGCGGCGTGTGGGTAGTCGCCGCCGTGCTTCATGCGTCGAAATATTTCAAAGTCTCGTGGCGTGATCCGCACCATGTGGCCATCTGTGTCGGTGTGCGAAATCTGGTGCCCCGGCCAAGCCCGCATTTTCTTCGCGTAGGCGCTGAGTTCGGTGAAGCTGGTGTAGGGTAGGCGATCCGTCAGCTTGCGCTGGCGCATGTCGGTGGGCATCGAGAAGTGTTCGGTAATGCGCGGCAGATCGCCCAGCGCCGCTTTCACCGACACCGCTTCCGGAAGGCCCGGGCGGGCGCGCGGGATATCGCTGAACCGCGATCCGGTCTCTGGGACATGCTTGAGGGCCACCGACCGCGCGCTTTCATAACCGGAGGGCAGCTTGGCAGCATGGCTCGGTTCCGGGAAGCTAGGCATGAGCCCCAGCGACTTGTCGATGGCCACCAGGAACAGCCGCTCGCGCATCTGCGGCACGCCATAGTAGGCGGCGTTCAGCAGCGTGTAGCGGGCGTTGTAGCCCAGAGACTCCAGCGCTTGGCAAATTTCCTCCGGCACGTTGTGGCCGCCGTGATTGAGGATGTCGGGAACATTCTCGATCAGGATTGCCACCGGTTGGACGGCTTCGACGTATTGAAGGAACCGCTGATAGAGCTTGGCGCGCGGGTCATTGACGTAGGCCTCGTCGTCACCGGTCACCGAGCGCAGCTTGGAGCGGCCGATCCGGGCAAATGCCTGACATGGCAGGCCCGCCGCTAGGACGTCGAACTGTTCGATAACGTCCCCTTCCAGGCCAATCTCCTTCGACAACGTAGCCGGATCAGAGGCGACCATGTCGCGGGCTAGGCTCCAAGCCGCCTTCCGTGCCTCAATGGGCGGCTTAAAGTTTAGGCCGTAGCTAGCCGCCGCGGTCTCATCCAGCTCAACGTGACCCAGCAGATCGAACCCAGCGGCTTCCATCCCAAGGGACATGCCGCCGCAGCCCGAGCACAGTTCGAGCACACGTGGCGCGCTTCCGCTGCGCAGGCGCTCCAGCTTGGCATGTCGGGCTCCGGTGTCGATCTTCATCGGTCTTCAGATCGTCCGAGGTGGGCCGACAGGCGGGAGGCAACGAGGTCCGAATCTTTAGCTTCGCACTCCCATATTACCAAGGTATCCCAGCCCTGTTCTCTCAGGTCGACCACAGCCTTTTCATCGCGCGCCACATTGGCGGCGAATTTGGCTGCCCAGAAGTCCTTGTTGGATTTCGGCTGATACGCCAAGCGGCAGCCGGGGTGCCGGTGCCAGTAGCAGCCGTGGACAAAGACGACCTTCCTGCGCCCGGGGAAGACGAGGTCAGGACTTCCCGGTAGGTCCCTGCGGTGCAGGCGGAAACGGAAACCCAGCCGGTGGGCGAGCCGGCGCACTAGCATCTCAGGCTTGGTGTCCTTGCCGCGGATGCGGCCCATGAGCCGCGACCGGGTCTCCTTGTCGAAGATGTCCATGGCTCTGATCTGCGGTAGCGTCCGGCTTGTACCAAGAGCGTCGGTGTTGCGGAGGAGTCTGGATACCACGTCCGTTGTCAATCTCATCCCGGTCGCCATAGGGTGGCGGGATAAGTGGCCGGCTGATTCGGTCCTGCGAAACGAGCCCATATGCGGGGACCCGACAGCTCGAACACGCCCTGGACAGACGCCGAGCTCGCTGACGCAGTGGACGCTTACGTCTTTCTCGTTCAGGCGCAGGCGTCGGGACTGGTGTTTCGTCGCGAGGCGGCCGCCAGAGCCCTGCTCGACGAAGGACTGCCTAGGCGCAACGACGCCTCACTGCGCTACCGCTTCCGGAACATCTCGGCCATCGTTCAGGAACTCGGCGGGCCGCTGCTCATCGGCTATTCGCCAGCACAGCAGGTCGGTGCCGGTGTCCGTGAACGCATCCGCGCGATGCTGCTTGCAAATGTTCACTTCAACGAACTCGTCGCGGCGGATCGAATTGGAAGGCTGGCTACGGACACGCCTTCGGTGCCGCGGGCAGACGCCCTGGCGGCGCTCGCGAAGCTACGAAGGCAGATCGACGAGGTCGAGCGCGAGTTCACCGGCGTTCGCGGCATCGGCCACAACAATCCACCAGGGCCCATAGCTCCGGTTGATGACAGGCGGGTCGCCTTCGAGGCCGCACGAGCTGACATCGCGACGCTTGAGAGCGAGCTGGCGAAACCGGCGGTGGATCAGCAGATCGTCACCCGGCACTCTGAAGGCCTTCTGAAGTTCGGCGTTCAGATGACAACGTGGATCGGGCAGCGCACCACGAAGTTCGTGGATGCCTTCCTTGTGGCGCTGGCGCCGGCGGTGGTGCTCAAGGTCACAGGTCTAATGCCTCAAATAATTGAAGCGCTTTCGACCGTCGCCAAGTCCATCGGGCATTGAGGGCAGCCGTAGACGGCGCGCCGCCCACACTTGGCTGCGCCCGTGCCAGCAAAGTCATTAATTTGGTGTTCCACTTTTGCGATCTCGGTAGAAAGCAGCTTCTACTCCGAAGAGCGGTTGGGTGCCCACTTTTCGGCTGGGCGTCAGCGCCCGGCTTTTGGCGCACAGCCGAACGATCGGCGTGCGAACTCGCGGTCTGACCTGACCGGTATTTTGGACCGAGCCAATTGAGAGGCTACTGCATGGCAGTGGCCATGGGTAGCCGGAAGGCCAGATCCGGGTAGCTGACTGGCGCGGGCGGCCGATAGCCCAGCGACGAATGCGGTCGAACGCGGTTGTAGGTGGTTTGCCACAGACCAATCACGATCTGCGCTTCCTTCAGCGAGTAGAAGATCTCCTGGCGCAGACACTCGTCACGAATAGCTCTGCTCGGAGATCTCCGCGTCTTTGCACGCCAGGGCCAAACTCTTGCCCTGGCCTGTCTGCACCTCAATCTGGCGCAGCTTCAGCACGATCTGCTCCGCACTCGTCTTCTGACCTCGCCGCATGTCCGACTCCTTCGGTCCTGGCTGATCCTCTCAATCAGCCCGGTCCAAAGCCAGCCGGTCAGGTCAGCGGGTTGACGATGAAGCGCGAGTTGAACCGCGCCTTGAACATGATGCGGGTAAACCAGAGCAGGCTTTCCTCAGCCAGCGCCTGCTTGACCGACTGCTTTTCGTCCACCCGGCCTAGAGTTCGTTGTTAAGTTCTTCCAACACGTCCCGCATCACCTTGCGGTCCACCACGTTCACCGTCTGCTGCGCGGCGGGCATCTCCTTACCCTTGGTGGTCACGTCCACGTCCTGGCGGTCCCGCGAGTGGTGAAAGCGGTTCTTCATGTTGAAGATGTACGTCGTGGCGTTGAAGTCCTTGCCCATGGCGATGCCGTCACGTCCGGCAGCGGCCCACCAAGCTTCAGCAAGGGCGTGGCCTTTCTTTACGGCCGCCGAAAACTCTGGGTTACGGTCCTGCAGGGCGAGCCAGAGATCACGGCTGAGAGACACGGTTCCGGCTCGCGCGAGGGCAACCATGACCTCTGCATCGGAGCAGCCCTGAGCGTACATGGTGTACATGACTTGCTCCCAGTCATCGCGGATGTCTGAGAGCATTACTTGAGGGCGGCCACCTGGATATGTCATGCAGCTAAGCTGACGTGCTTAGAGCTCTCTGGCAATGAATTCTTTGGTCAGGCGTTTTTTAGCTCTCGTAGCTTCTCCCGATGCTGCTCGTTAAACAGGAGGGTTTCGTCTAGGTTATCGAATAGGTCGTAGTTTCTTGCGTACTGCAGCAGGCGCTCACCGTGTTCGGAGAAGCAGTTATAGAAAATGAGAACCAGCTCGGCGTCAGAAAGCTGTGCCCGAATGATGCGCATATACTCCGTGCGCTCGGCTCTGTTCGTATCATCGCCGATGCGTGGTGTCTTCGCATCCACGAATCGAATCATATTGTATAGCAAGCGAAAGTAATGCCCAAGTTCGTTGCGGCGTTCGTTCCAGAAGTCCCGGTAGATATTCGGCCAGAGATTCAGGTCGCTCGGGTCATACCCTCTGGTGTGAGCGTTGCCATATGTGCGACTCAGGTCGCTGACGTATTTTGAAATAACAGCCCTACCGCTGATGGGGTTTCGATTTCCGTCAAAACCCCGCAACTCGTTGACGTTTGAGCTGTGAAGCGAAAGCATCTGGAAGAGCGTCGCTTCGAAGTTCTGCTTGGCAATGGCCTGCAACTGAGTCTCAAGCGCGTTAGCCTGCCGCCCGATCTCCTCCCTGGTTCCTTGCAACTCTTCCCGCTGCAGGAAGATGGTGGCGAGCACACCGATGAATGTCAGGAACGTCAGCAGCGGATTGAGCGTGCCGCCGAAAAAGTCACCGACTTGGCCCAGGCGCGCATACGTATCGCCATCCGACCAGACGTAAATCGTCTGCACGAGGAAGAAGATCGACAGCATGAAGAGTATGAGGCTGATAGCACCTATAAAAAGGCGAAATAAGCCAGCGTTTTTATCTGTACCTGACGGCTCCAAAATGAAATCAAAGATACGACGCATGAAGGCCATAACAATCCCTCGATTGGCGGTAAGGATACTTTTGATCGCTATCAGCCGGGCATTCGATCAATAAATTTCTCCGCAACAGTTCGAACCCGCAGGGCTAAACAGCTAATATCCTCTACCAGTTTCTCTATATCTTTCTGATCTAAGGGCTGGAGGATGTCCGCCAAATTCTGTTCCTTGTTCACGTCGATGGTCTTGCCCATATCCTTCAAGCGACGGTGAAGCATTTTTACGAGTTCGTCTTTAGGGCCAAGCACTGGCCAATACTCGGCATGAACATACCGATTGCGCTTTCCGTTTATTTCTGTGGCGTCCTTAATGATTTTTTGAAACTCCTTCTTCAGATCTTCATCCTGTACCTTTACGGCAACAAGGCTCTGCGCGAGCTTGAGCTTTTCAATGAACGGCAGCGTTGCTGCAAAAATTGCGGCGGTCATGTCATCTTGGTTTAGAAGTCGCGCGATCATGCGGCCGACATCTACCTCAAGGTAGTTGAATTCCAATATTACGTGTCCAAGGGGGCCAGCAAACTTTTCAAAATATGAGTCGGGCTTTGCGTTTCCCGACTCGTCTTCCATGTCCGGCATGTGCGTGCCTCGTCAGGTGTCGTCAGCGCACTTCGTGCTTCCTGTTTTTACCATGCCAGCGCCGGTTGTCTCGGAAGATTCACGCGCAGCCAAATCGTCCCTCCCGCAGCTCATTGATGGCCGCGATCTGGTCCATCGTGAGCCAGGTGACGAGCGTGCTGTCCGGGTAGCGCCGCTCATACGGCCGGATGCAGTCGCGGCGCAGGCAGGCCCGCAGGCGGCGCATCTCGCGCATCCTGACCTGACCGGTATTTTGGACCGAGCCAATTGAGAGGCTACTGCATGGCGGTGGCCAATATATGCTTGAGTAAATTAACTATATGCTTCAACCTGTATGGCAGCTTGGGGCGCCCACGCCGAACACTCAAACTCGAGCCGGTGTTGCAGGTGATTTTGGTACGTTGGAGCTTATTGTTTTCCGTATATCGCAATAATGCCTGAAAAAACCGCGCGCAGTAACGGGATTTATTTGCAAAAAGATTGAAATCGTTTGTAAAACACTTGGGATGGTGTAATATCAGGTTCAACGTTCGTTGAGCCAAAATTTGCAACCCGTTGCAACGGCTGGCAGCGCAGCGGGGAGCAGGATGGCAGGGGCCTACGTCTCATATCTCCGGGTCAGCACCGACCGGCAGGGCCGCTCTGGCCTCGGCTTGGAGGCGCAGCGCCGGGCGGTGACGGATTACCTCGACGGGGGGCGGTGGACCCTCATCAGCGAGCTGGTGGAGATTGAGAGCGGCGCCCGCAACGACCGGCCCCGCCTTGCCGAAGCACTGGCCCTTTGCCGTCTCCACGGCGCCACCCTGCTCATCGCCAAGCTCGACCGCCTCAGCCGCGACGCGCACTTCCTCCTCGGCCTTCAGAAGGCTGGCGTCCGCTTCGTGGCGTCCGACATGCCCGAAGCCAATGAGATGGTGGTCGGCATCATGGCCGTCGTAGCCCAGGCTGAGCGCAAGATGATTTCGACCCGCACCCGCGCGGCGCTCGCCGCCGTGAAGGCCCGCGGCAAGACCCTCGGCAATCCTGCAAACCTGACGAACCAAGCCACCGGCCGGGAGCGCAGCGCGACCGTTCGCATAGAGATTGCCGACAGGCGGGCTGCGGACTTAGCGCCGATCGTGGCCAGCATCAGGCAGGCAGGAGCCATATCCCTTCGGCAGATAGCGGCCCGTCTCAACGAGCGCGCCATCCCGACAGCCCGCGGAGGCGCATGGTCTGCCGCCCAGGTACAGCACCTGATAGCCCGCATCGAGCAGGCTAGCCGGTGAGCCCCAGTTGCAACCCGTTGCAACGGCCCCGCCGCAACCGGCTGACGCCCCTCGGGACAATCGAGGCGACCTCATACCGGGGCACGCTCCTGGCCAACCGCGGTGACCTGCATGCCCCGGATGGCAGCGTTCACCGTCTCTGGCGCCGGACAGCCTGGGTGACGTGCACCTTCGTGGAGGTGTTCGGCCAGCGGGTCACCTTCGACACGCCAAGCCACTACACGCCGTTGTTCGCCTGCGACGAGGCCGTCGCTTTCGCAGCCGGTCACCGGCCCTGCGCAGCCTGCCGGCGCGGCGCCTTCGACCACTTCGTCTCGTGCTGGAAGGTAGCTCACGGCATCCCCTCCAGCAGCTTTGTCGGTGCGAAGGACATCGACCGTGTACTCCACAGCGCTCGTATGGTCCGGGGCCGTCAGCTACGCCACGAGGCCAAGGTGGGAGACTTGCCCGATGGCACGTTCGTGCTGCTCCCAGAGGCTCAGGAGCGCCCTGCTCTGCTTTGGCAGGGGTGCGCCTATCCCTGGGGTCATCAGGGCTATGATGCGCCCACTGCCTGCTCTCCTCGGGCAACGGTGACCGTACTTACCCCCGCCCCTACGGTGGCAGTCTTGGCGGCTGGCTACCGGCCGATGATCGCTATGAGCGTTACGCCATGATCGACCGCATCCTACCCGCAGCACTCCTGCTCCTCGCCT